>DASXIR010000089.1:0-9452 GCA_036497895.1 Vicinamibacterales bacterium
CATCGGCTGTTTCAGGGCTACGAGCTCGGCGCGGTCGATTTCCTCTACAAGCCGATCGAACCGCGCATCTTGAAGAACAAGGCGGACGTGTTCTTTCAGCTCTATCGTCAGAAGCAGCAGCTGCTCGCCGAACTCGACCGCCGCACCGAAACGCTGCGCCTCAATGAGATGTTCGCGGCGGTGCTCGGACACGACCTGCGCAATCCGCTCAGCGCGATACTCACGGCCGCGCAGCTGCTGGAGCTTCGCTCCACCGACGAGGACGTGACCCGAATCGCCGGCCGGCTGCTCTCGAGCGGCCGCCGCATGAGCCGCCTGATCGAGGACATGCTCGACCTGTCACGCGCGCGCCTGGCGGGCGGTATCCCGATCAAGCGCGAGGCGACCGACCTCGGATCGCTGATCGCGAGGACCGTGCAGGAACATCAGTCGGCCTTTCCTGACCGCACCATCGAGGTGACGTCCACCGGCAGCCTCGACGGCGAATGGGACGGCGATCGGCTGGCGCAGCTGGCCTCGAATCTGATCGGCAACGCGCTGCAATACGGCGCCAGTGGCGAGCAGGTACGAGTGCGGCTGGATGGAACGCGAGAGGGCACGGTGACCCTGACCGTCAACAACGCCGGCCGGATTTCGCCCGACGTGTTGCCGCATATTTTCGACCCGTTCCACCGCGGCGGCACTCAGGCTGGCCGGACAGACGGCCTCGGGCTGGGCCTGTACATCGCGCAGCAGATTGCCCACGCGCATCAGGGGACCATCGAAGTGGACTCGACGAGTGAGTCCCACACCACTTTCGGCGTCACGATTCCACGCCGGGTTGCGGAAGCCGCAAAGCTGTAGACTCCCGGGGTGAGCACGCCAGGCCGCACGTCGGGCCGCACGACGGGATGACCGTTCAGGAGTATCTCGAGCGCTGGAGCGTGACTGGAGCGATTACCCCAGCCCAATTTCAGCAGCTCTCGGCGCTCGGTCGCGGCGATCGATTTTCGCTCTTCGCCGAGCTGAACCTCCTGCTCTACCTCGGTGTCGTCGCTATGGCGGCTGGAGTCGGCCTGACCATTCGCGCCTACTCCACGGGACTCGGCGACATCACCATCCTCGCCGCGTTGACGCTGGTCGTGGCCGGCTGCTTGTCCTTCTGTTTCTCCCGCGCGCACGCCTACTCCAACGGCAAGGTCGAGAATCAGGGCTTCGCGTTCGACTACGTGCTGTATCTGGGCGGCCTGATCTTCGCCGCCGAACTCGGCTACCTCGAGTTTCGTTTTCATCTGCTCGGAGAGCGCTGGCACGACTACCTGCTCGCCTCGGCGGTGGCGTACTTCGCGCTCGCCTACCGATTCGACAACCGTTTCGTCCTGGCGTTGGCGTTGTCCACGCTGGCCGGATTTTTCGGTCTCCAGTTGTCCTATTTCTCTTTCGGCGACAGCGCACTTCGCGTGTGCGCGCTGGCGTACGGCGTGACCGTCGCGGCCGCCGGGCTGACGCTGCATCGTCAGGACATCAAGAAACATTTTCTCGAGGCCTACCTCCACGTCGCGGCGAACGTCCTGTTCGTCGCGCTGTTGTCAGGGACGTTCGAGCGTGGCTGGTGGCCGTACCTGCTCGCGTTGATCGCGTCCGCCACCGCTGCAATCGTCTCCGGCGTCCGCTTCAGGCGCTTCGCGTTCGTGGCCTACGGTGTGTTGTACGGATACGTCGGCATCACGCCGCGCCTGCTCGAGGGACTTGGGGTCCGCGGCTTCGAAGGCGTGCTCGGTTACCTGGTGGTGACCGGCACCATGGTGATCGCGGGACTGGTGGTAGTGGCGCGTCAGTTCGGACGCGAAGAATGACGCGATACACCGCGGATGAAGAAGGCCGGATTCGGATGCAGGCACGGGTCCGCGAGTGGACGCGGTCCGGACTGCTCGATCCGTCTCAATCGGCGACACTCGCAGGCGAGCTACGCGTCGATGCGCGGCGCACCAATGTCTTTCTCCGCGTGGTGCTGGCGCTGTTCACATGGCTGATCGTCGCGGCGTCGATCGCGCTGGTCATGGTGACCAATCGCGTCGAGACGGACACGCCGTTGGCGATCGTCACCGGGATTTCGGCGCTGGTGTGCATGGCGCTGGCGGAGTTCGCGATCGGTCAGTTCCGGTTGTATCGATTCGGTGTCGAGGAGGCGCTGGCGGTTGCGGCGGCGGTGCTTGCCGGCGTCAGCGCCAGTTTCTTTCCCGCAAACCCGATCGATGTCCCGAGAATCGTCGTCGGTCTGGCGGTGGGTGCGGCCGGCGGCGCCGCGGTGTACGTTCGCTTCGGGTACGTCTACGTGGCGCTGGGCGCGCTGGCGGCAGCCGTTGCGATTCCGTTTCAACTGGACCTGCGAGTGTCGGCGCAGCATGCGACTGCGGCGGTTCTGCTTCTCGCCGCGTTCGTCCTCGCCAGGTCGAGACGCCTTAGCTACCGCGACGACTATCCCGGCGACGATTACGGCGTGATTCAGGCGGCCGCGTGGGCAGGTCTGTACTTGGCGCTGAACGTCCGCCTGACCGGCGATCTGTTCGACGGCAGGTTCTACTGGTTCACGTATCCGGCGACCTGGCTGCTGCCGTTCGTCGGCCTCTATCTCAGTCAGCGCTCCAGGGATCGCCCGCTGCTTGATGTCAGCCTGGTGATGGCGCTGCTGACGCTAATCACGAACAAGCCGTACCTCGGTCACGAGCATCGCGAGTGGGATCCGATTCTGCTCGGCGTGCTGCTGGTTGCCGTCGCACTCGCGGTCCGGCGGTGGCTTTCGACCGGCGCCGACGGTCAGCGCGGCGGCTTCACGTCGTTGCGCGTGCTGCACAAGGACAGCGCGCTCCTGAACGTCGTCAGCACCGCGGCGGTCGCGTATCAACCGGTCTCAACGTCGCATCCGAGACCGTCAGACGCCACCGACTTCAGCGGTGGACGTTCTGGCGGTGCCGGCGGCGGCGCCTCGTTCTGAACTCTACCCGGCCCAGTAGTGTCCGCCTTCAAGCCGGCCACTACTTCTGAACCTCAGAACGTCACGAGCAGGCCGATGTTCGCGCGCCAGAAATCGAAGCTGTTGAGCGAAAGGTGGGCGGCGGCCAGATCGTCGATGTTGAAGCCGTAGGCCTTGAAATAGCGCAGGTCGCCGCGGACGCCGAGGTGCGATCCGAAGTACCCCATCACGCCGCCACCGGCGTTGAAGCTGAAGTAGTGGTTCGAGATGCTCGCGGGATTTGGAACCAGGACGCTGGACACCGAGGTGACGTTCAGCAGCAGATCGCCTGCGCCGATGGCGCCGTACGGCCTGACGCTGCCGATTCTCGGTCCCACCAGCAAGCTGCCCGAGAAGGTGAACACGTCGCTCTTGGCCAGGGCGTTGGCGGACTTGTCGATCAGTTCCGGGTAGTAGGAAATGTCGGTCTCGAAGCCGACGATCTTGCCGGCGACGCCGAACGAGACGCCGAATCCAGGCTTGGTGCCGTCGCCGTTCAGTGACGGCGTAGCGAACGTGGTATCGATGTACGGATTCAGGAACGCCTGCGCCGAAGCCCCGCGGGCACTGAGTGCCAGCGCCAGGGTGGCGGTGAAGACAACGACAGCACGTCTCATAGCGGTTTTCTCCCTCACATTGCGCGACACCCGGATCCACACAGGATCAGCCGGCGCCCGAACCCGAACGCCCGTTGCTCAGTCGCCTGATGTTGGTGTTCCAGATGAGGTGTTCGTTACACTCCCTCGCTTGATCCTGATAAGTTGTTTACGAAAATGCGACGCTTGGACGTCGCGGCCGAGATCGAAGCCGACGTCGATACCTTCGACCACTACGCTGATCGAGCGCGCGAGGCGGGAGCTGCGATTGTTCGGGCGATGGCTTCAGAGCTGAGCCGACTCCATGGGATTCCGTCTGAACCGATATGGGCCAGGCCAGGGACGATTGGAGCCGTGGCGGGTCGCACTGGGACGATGCTCGTCTTGGCCGCGACCGGCATCGGGATGTTCCGTCGGGCCAAGACGAGCATGGTTCGAATCGTTCTTCACAATCGGAGGTCGATGCTACTAGCAGCCGGTCGCCGGTTGCCGGAATCCGGCGAATGGATTGAGGTCGCCCATGAGCGTATAGCGCCCCACGTTGGTCGAGGGGCTCTGCGTCGGCTCGGAGACGGTGTTGGGCGCCGTCCGCATGAACCAGGGCAGCATCACCTCGTCCTCAGGGTGGTAGTAGCCGTCCGCGCTCACGCTGCCATTCGGGTTGGGACCCTGCCGGAACAGGTTGGAGCCCATCGCGAAGCCGATGCCGACGACCGGGTCGCCGGTCTCGAGAATCGGCGTGCACCCGTATTGCGGCGCGGTCGGCGTCAACCATGGCTCGACGTAGTTGTTCACGAACGGGTCGTCCGCCCACTCGGCGATCTCGTGGCTCAGCGCGTGGATGTCCTGCAGTGCCCAGTCGGTGCCGCCGTTCGGCCGAGCGTAGATGCCCGGCGAGATGTACGAGGCCCACGCGAACGTCTGCACCTTCGCATTGCCGTTGGAATTCGTGCTGCCGTTGCCATTGCCGCTCGCGCGCGTGCCGTGGTACCCGATCACGCAGCAGTTGAGGACGTCCGGCCCCTCGTGAAGCAGAACGTCGTCGGTCAGGTAGATCGCCAGGTGCGTCGGATCGGCCTTCGTGATCAGGTTCTGTATCTGCGCGCTCCACCAGGTGATGTTGATGTCAGCGAACACGACTCCCCGGCCGGACTGGAGTAGGGTGCCCTGATTGGAAGGCACGTCGATCGTCACCGGCGGCAGAACGTTGGGGTGCAGGATCACGTGATAACCGCTCGTCCCTGTCTTGTTGAACTGCGCACGCATCGTCGCGTCCTGGAGCTGCAGGAGGTTGCCCGCGTCGCCTTGCGAGAGCGCGCCGCCAGGGCCTCGAGGAATGTTCGCCGCCCCCGCGGTCGCGTTCGCCGTCGACCCGAAGTCGTTCGCTTCGAATTCCGGAGACGCGAGGGTCGCTGCCAATACGTTGAACCCGTCGTAGGTCCGCCCCCCGACGTGCACGATCACCGGGGTGATGTCAGCTTCGATCGTCATCGAACATGCCGCGCCGGAGCAGCCGTTCGGATCCGCGCCCACCATGTTGTAGCCGTATTTGACGCCATTGTTGGGATCGACCGTCGAGCCCCACCAGTGCGGGATGGTGCGCGACGTCGGCAACACATCGGCGCCGCCGAAAGTCGTCGACTTCGCATTCAACGTCGCGTCGTCAATGAGCTGTGGCTCGCCTGCCTGGGACGCACTTGCGCCTCGGGCGCGAACCGTTGCAGACGACGCAGCCATCGCGGCGATGCCGGCCATCGCGGCGAACAGAGCGAGCTTGTGACTGAACATGTGAGTCCTCCTCGACTGTGTGAGCAGAGCCGCCTTCTTAGAGCACGAGGCCCAGGACTATAGCTCCTCGGCGCATTCCTTGAAAGCCCAGCTTTGGCGCGCAAGCAATCCTTCGGTCGGATACTTGACCAAGACTGGTGTTTGGTTTTGCCGACGTTCGAATGACCGTTCCTGGACCACGTTTGGGCACACTGGCGGACACACTGGAGGCGATGCCAATGTGTGCCGATCAAGCACACATTGTCGCTACGCTGATGGCAGTGAAGTCTTCGCCTGGGACGACCCGAAGAACGCGACGCTCAAGGCGGATCGCGGCATCGGGTTCGAGGACGTCGTCTTCCACATTGAGCGTGGTGATCTACTGGACATCCTGGAGCACCCGAACCCCGACCGGTACGCCGGCCAGCGCATCATCGTCGTCCAGCGCGAGGACGACGTCTACCTGGTGCCGTTCGTCGAGGACGAGCATTTCGGTGTTCCTGAAGACGATCATCCCGAGCCGGGAGGCCACGAAGCGTTCCTCGGTGAGGAGTCCGACCATGAAGATTGACTTAGACAAGAAGAAGCTGCTCGAGTCCGTCGAACGGGGCGAGTGGAAGTCCGCCGGTGGCGGTAAGCGCGAACGAGCGCGCTTCTCTCGCTACGCAAGGGCGACGTTCAAGAAGGACCGACCGCTGAACATTCGCCTGTCGAGCAAGGACCTGGAAGCGATCCAGAAGGAAGGCTTGCCGTATCAGACCCAGATCGCGAGCCTGCTGCACAAGTACGCGTCCGGTCGCCTGAAAGAGGTCTAGCCGGAGCCTCACGCCACCGATCGAATTGTCGCAAGCGGCCGATAGAACGATGCTTCAAGAAGTTCGAAGACGCTCGCGCGGTTGCGTGTCGCGGCGTCCTGACGGGCGAACGTGCCTGGCCCGCCACTCGGACGGTGTGCGGTCCTCCCACTGCCGGAAGGCGCGGAAAAATGAGTTCTGATCTTCGTAGCCCAGCATGTACGCCACTTCGATGATCTCAAGGGTTGGGTCGGCTAAGTGCTCGCGGGCCAGTTGGTGCCGTGTCTCGTTGAGCAGCTCTTGGAAGGACAGTCCGTCCTCGGTGAGCCGACGCTGCAGGGAGCGTGTGCTCATCGCCAGCTCCGTAGCCACGGAATGGACATCAGGACGACCCGCGGTGAGTCGGCGACGCAGCACCCACCTGATCTGCTCGGCGAGGGATCCGGATCGCAGGTCTTGCCCGAGGCGGCGGTCGAGATCAGGAAGCAGCACCTCGAGCAGCTCTTTGTTGTAGTGCGGGAACGGCTGATCAAGGTCCTCCCGACGGAACGTGAGGCGATCCACCGCCGCCCGAAAGCGCACGGAGCAGCCGAAGTACTTTTCGTACCGTCCCTTCAACCGCTCCGCCCGTGTGACCTCCACCTTCGACGGCGAGATTGGCCGACCGGTTCCCCGACGGCCCAGCTCGATCAGCGACGCCATGGTGGCATCCGTCAGCGACGGCGGGACACCCTGGTCCTTCGCATGCGGCCAGGAGATCGTGACCGTCGTTCGATCCTCGCGGTCCTCGATCGCGACGTCTTCCGGCACACACAGTCGTTTGAAGCGTGCCACCCGGTCAAGGGCATCCCGAAAATCGCGTGCGTGGTACGCCGCAATGAACCCGACCTGCATGACCCCAGTCTCGATCGTGGTGGCGATACGAAGACCGATCGTGTCGTCCGCGCTCGCGGCTTCAATCGCCCGCCAGACCCGGAAAAACTGCTCGGTCGAGACGGCCGCCTCGTCCCGAATCACGCTGATCGGCAGCGCCGCCCGCCGGACCACATCAGCCCGGTCTACGCCCAGGCGCTTCAGCGTGGCCCACAGGATGCTCGGAATTTTCAGGCGGTCGTGTACGGCTTCACCCATGCGCCCTCATTTTGCGTTGAAGCCGCCGTCCACGCTGAGAATATGGCCGGTCACGAACGAGGCTTCGTCCGAGAGCAGCCAGCAGATGGCGTTGGCGATCTCTTCGGGACGACCAAGCCGGTTCATCGGGTGCATCGCCGAGATGCTGGTCTCGTTGTAGTTCGGATCGCCGCCTGCCAGTTGTGCCGCGATGATGTCGGTCTTGATCGCGCCCGGGGCCACGGCGTTGACGCGCACGCCCTGCGTGGCGTGGTCGATCGCGGCGGACTTCGTGAGTCCCACGACCGCATGCTTGGTCGCTGCGTACGGCCCTGCGTAAGGAATGCCGTTCAACCCAGCGATGGATGCGAGATTCACAATGGCCCCGTGCCCCTGCGTGAGCATTTGGGTCAGCTCGTGCTTCATCGAGTAGTACACGCCCAAAATGTTCGTATTGACCATCTCGCGGAAGTTCTGGCTGCTCGACTGAACGAGCGTTCCAGTCTCGTTCGAGATCGCGGCGTTGTTGACGGCCATGTCCAGGCGGCCGAACTCACCGACAACGCCGTCGATCATCGCCTTCACCGCGTCTTCGTCGGACACGTCGTTCTGGACGAACCGCACCTGTGCGCCGCGTTGAGCCGCCGCAGCCAACTCCGTGACGGCGGCTTCACCGACACTGCGCCGTCGACCACTGAGAACGACGCTCACCCCGCGTGAGACCAGGTTGTGGGCAACCATCTTGCCGATGCCCGTGCCACCGCCGGTAATCAATGCAACTTGAACAGACATGGTATCTCCTCTTGATTGGCGGAATACATGCAGCGGGCGTAATGCCCATCAGCCATGCCTTCAAGCTACCAAGCGCGGTCGTTGAGCGATATGCGATCCGCGCCATTGTTCTTGCAGAGTGCGCCATTCGTGTGCGCGCCATCAGGCGCAGCCCGCCGGAAGTCTCGAGTCGGCACGGTCGGGGGTTGACAAGCCCAGCGTAATTAGTTAGAATTCTAACTATTGTGACGTCCAGAGCCGCACAACAGCCCGTACCCGCGCGTGATGCCGACCGAGCTGCCACGCTGAAGTTGATCGTGGCGTTGGGCCGTGCGCTTCAGGCGCTCGAGCGGGCGGTCGGACCGCATCTGGTTGAGCAGGGATTGAGCCTGACCGAGTTTGCGGTCTTGGAGGTCCTGCATCACAAGGGCCCGTTGCGACTCGGCGAGATCCGGGACCGCATTCTCCTCACCGGCGCGAGCACGACCTATGTCGTCAAGAAGCTCGAGGAGCGTGGGTTGGTGCGGCGCCGGTAATGCGCCGAGGATTCGCGCGTGGTGTTCGGTGAGTTGACCGCCAAGGTCCGGGCGTTGATCGAGGAGGTGTTTCCCGCGCACGTCGAGTTGCTGCAGCAGGCGATGGGTGGTCTGTCCGTGTCGCAAAAGCTCGACACCATTCGACTGCTGCGAACCCTACGCGTGCATGCGCGGAACGCCTCGGGAGAACCAATCACGGAAGAGGACTGAGACCCGGCGTCTCAAAAAAATTTGCTCAGATACTTAGATTTCTAACTACTAAGGAGGTCGATCATGTCACACGCACTGTCCTTCACGCTGGCACCGTCGGTTCGTCGTGGTCGCTCGGCAGTTATCGCGCTCTGGGTCGTCCAGATCGCACTGGCTGGCATGTTCCTGCTCGCCGGCGGCTCGAAGCTGCTCGGCGCTCCCGCCATGGTGACGCTGTTCACCACCATCGGCATTGGTCAGTGGTTCCGCTACGTGACGGGCCTGATCGAGGTCGGTGCTGCGCTTGCGCTGTTGGTACCTTCGATCGCCGTGTTCGGGGCGTTGGCACTCGTCCCGACGATGATCGGCGCGGTCGCGGCGGAACTCTTCATCGTCGGAGACTCCGCTGTCCCGCCGGCGGTCCTCCTGTTTGGGGCGGTCGGAGTCGTCTGGGCCCGCCGGCATCAACTCTTCAGCGCGCGGCCGATCGCGCGCTGAAGTATTCGCTTCAGCGGCGTAAGACAAAAGAGAGAAGGGACCATGACAACCCAACGTCGAATCGCGCGAATCGTGAACGTGCCTCCACTGGCGCCCGGCTTTGCCGGGCCCGGCCACACGGCAGCGCCCGTCATATCGATGGACGAGTTCGCGCGAACCGATCCGTTCATTGCGTTGATGGATGACCATCTCGATATGG
>DASXIR010000090.1:0-29259 GCA_036497895.1 Vicinamibacterales bacterium
CGCATTCTGAAACGTCAGCAGATAGCGATCGGCATTGACCGACGCCTGATAGATCGCGCGGGTGCCCTTCTCGTAGCCCGCCACCGTGTCAGCACTGCCGGCGATGAACAGCATCGGCGTGGTGATGCCTTTGAGCGTGTCCGCGTCCCAGAAGCCGCCCACCATGCCCCACGGCGCAATCGCGATGGCGGCCTTGATCCTTGGGTCGATCGACTTCCTGTAATTCGGATTCGACGCTCCTCGGTCGGCAAGCATCTGGTTCGGCGGTGCGCCCTGCATAGATGCGCTGGCGGCGGTATAGCCGCCGCCGACGACGTTGACCACGCCGTAGCCGCCCATCGAGTAACCGACGATCCCGGTGTGGCTGTCGTCCACGAGGCCGGCCAGGAACTGCTCCGACCCGGCCTTGCCCAGGCGGGCGATCTCGTTGAGCACGAACAACTGGTCGAACGCACGGTTATACAGCGTGCTCGCAAACGGCTTCAGGTCGTCGTAGGTGCTGTCCTTGTGATCAATCGACACGGTGACGAAACCCTTGCTCGCGAGGTTCTCGCCGAGATGACTCATGAGGTAGCGATTGCCAGGGTAACCGTGGGAAATGATCACCAGCGGAAACGGTCCGCCCGCCTTCGACGGCGCCGCATCGCGAACCGCCTTGCCGTACAGCGTCACCGTGACGGACGGGTCGCGCGCGATGGCGTGGTACTCGCCACCGGGCCTCTGCCCTGCCGCGAGCGCCGCCGGATACCAGACCTCGAGCGTGAGCGTGCGATCGTAAGTAGCGGTCGAACCGCCCGGCTTCGTGTTCAGGACGTCGGGGCGATCCCGATCGGTGACCTGTATCGTGCGAACACCGACATCGAAGCTGCCATAAACCGCCAACTCCGGCGCCATCGGCGTGATCGTGTCGATGTGGTTCTGCTGCGCGAGCGCGATGGCTCCACAGGCAACCACCGCACACACTGATCCGGCGATCGCGATGCGACGCTTCATGATTCTCACGTCAACACCTCCGTCACACGTTGAACTTGAACAACAGGACATCGCCGTCGGCGACGATGTATTCCTTGCCTTCCATTCGGTAGAGCCCCTTGTCGCGGGCGGCGGCAACCGAACCGCAGTTCACCAGATCATCGTAGGCGACTGTCTCCGCCTTGATGAACCCGCGCTCGAAATCCGAGTGGATCACTCCGGCAGCCCTCGGCGCGGTGTCGCCGGCGTGAATGGTCCAGGCGCGCACTTCTTTCTCACCGGCGGTGAAGTACGTCCGCAGGCCGAGCAGGTGGTAAGTCGAACGAATCAGGGCGCCGATCCCGCTCTCCGCGACGCCGAGATCCTTAAGGAACGCCGCGGCCTCCTCGGGATCGAGATCGACGAGGTCGCTTTCGATCTGAGCGCTGATCACTACCGCCTCGCAGGCGAGATGCGTCCGCACGTAGTCGCGCACTTTGATCACGAACGGATTGGTGTCGGCATTGGCCAGATCGGACTCGACCACGTTGCACGCGAAGATCGTCGGTTTGTCCGACAACAGGAAGAACGGCGCCGACAGTTGACGCTCCTCCGCCGTCAGTTCAACCGTCAGCGCCGGACGGCCGGCGTCGAGCGCCGCCTCGATTTTCGCCAGCACGGATTCTTCGGCGACGGCGGCCTTGTCGCCGCGCTTGATGTCCTTGGCCAGGCGCTCACGCCGCTTCTGGACGACGTCGAGGTCGGCGAGGATCAACTCGGTGTTGATCACCTCGATGTCGCGGACCGGATCGATGGTGCCCGACACGTGATGGATGTCGGCGTCCTCGAAGCAACGCACGACCTGGACGACTGCGTCAACCTCGCGGATGTGGGTCAGAAACTTGTTGCCGAGTCCCTCACCCTGACTGGCGCCCTTGACCAGCCCGGCGATGTCGACGAATCCGATCGCGGACGGAATCACGACGTTGGTTTTGGCGATGCGCTTCAGTTCGGCGAGACGCGCATCGGGAACAGTCACAATCCCGACGTTGGGATCGATGGTGCAAAACGGATAGTTGGCGGCTTCGGCGTTGCGAGTGCGGGTGATGGCGTTGAACAACGTCGACTTGCCAACGTTGGGAAGACCGACGATTCCGGCTCTGAGCATGGATCTACGTTACTTCAGACGCGTCATTTCAGCTCGGTCGCGGCGCCAGCGACGTCGGGCTGAATCCGGATACTGCCGGTCAGCCGGCTAAGCGCCGAGCGTGTAGTCCAACACGTACGAGTGCTTGCCGTCGGCGATGATGATGTCCAGTTTGCCGGTGATGCCGACCAGCTCGCCGGTGCCGGAGTCGGGCAGGACAGTCACGGACAAGTGCTGCTGACCACGCGTCATCAACCCGTTGTGGTACAGGACAAACGAGCCGCGCAGACCGTGCAGCGTCCCGTCGACGCGCTAGATCGCCACGTACACGCCTGACCCCTCGATGGCGGTCATGTTGGCGAGCATCTGTCCTTTGGCCGGGCCAGCGAGATCGCCGTGATATTGCTTGTCGAGCAGCATCCGTGCGATCGCTGCATCCCCGCCAGAATCGGCCGCCTGCGGCATCACTTTCACGTCGAACGTGCCGCGCGCTTGTGCCGCGGTCATCGGCGCGAACTCACCGGTTTGGTGTGCATGGCGAGCAGTCTATCGCCAATTCCGCGTCAGTCGAAGAGCGTCTGTTTCGCCCGCTGCGCACCGGCCAGATCCGACGCCGAGTCGGCGTACACACCACGATATTCCGGCGGCAGCAGCTCAGCAATCGAGAGACCGGCAACGTCCATCATCATGCGGCGGTCGTCTCCGGTCCGGGCGCGGAGGGCGCCCGCGGAAAACGGCCGGCCGATCCGCGTGACGATGCGGACGGCGTGGACGGTGTCGTCGCCGATCGGGAACAGTGCCTCAGTGCCGGCGATACCGACTGGCAGAATCGAGACCTGCGGGAAATCGAGATAGCGGGTCACTCCGGCGAGCAGCGGCTGCAGGCCGTTGCTCCGGCTGCGCGTGCCCTCGGCAAACACCAGGAGCGCATCGCCCGCGGCGAGACGATCGTGCGCGACGTCGATGGCGCGGCGGGCCGCCCGCGCCACCTCACGCGGATTCATGACGGCGGTCTCTGACGACAGCGCGCTGCTCTGCGGCGTCTTGATCGTGCCGAAGCAGAGCGCCGAGAAACGGCGTTTGACACTCGAGTAGACCTTCGGCCCGGCGATCGCCACGAGACGATCCGACAGGGCGACGCCACCGGCGCGATGCAGGATGGCCTCGAGCAGGTTGGCGTCCGAGTAGGAGAGGTGGTTGGCCAGCACCACTACCGGCTTTCCTTCGATGGCGGCGAGATGTTCCACGCCAATCAGCGCCGAGCCGGGGTCGAGGATTCGATCGGCGAGCAGATGATGAATGCGACGCGCCAGCGGATCCGGTGGGTAATAGGTCCAGTCGGCGCCGGTATGCGCCATCCGCTCGCTCAGATGCACCAGCGAATCCGGGCCGGCCTCGTCGATGGCGCGCTCAAGCGCCCGGCGGATCACGTCGAGCGTGCGGCGGTCCTGGCCCGAGAGAAAAGTGGTAATCGCCGTGACCAGCGCGTCGCGGTCGATCAGGAGCGTCTCAGACATGCCTACGGTTCGCCTCAATCACGGCACCGCCACCGGCGCGATGCAGTCATCGTCCGCGTCAGGGGTGAGCGGCAGCCAGCGGCTGAAGCTCGCGTCAGTGGCGCCGACGATCATCACCGGCGTGAGCGCCGCGGGAATCAACGGTTTGGCGCCGACTGCGGTCAGTTTCTGCGCCAGCTGACGCCGGAACTCCTCGAAGCCCGGGACCTCGAGCCGGAGAAAATACACCTGGCGGGTCGATCCCGGCTCGCTGACGCGGCGGTGCGCCATGCAGCGAGGTCGAATCGTTGCCGCTTCGAATCCGGCGTCGCGCGCCAGCGACAGGATCGTGTCGGAGTCGATCGCACCAGGCGGATCGATGTCGCTCTGAAGCACGAGCGGCAACGCAGCTGGCATCGGACTGCTCATGGTCTCGCCGGATCGAGCGAACACCTGATTGAACAGCGACGGCATCAGTTCGGGCGGCGGCCGAAGTGACACCAGCGTGCGCGACGATGATGGCGTCTCGTCGGCGGCAAGCGTCCAGTGAGTCAAACGCCCGCCCGGGATCGAGTATGGCTCGGCACGCGTGCTCTGCGCGGAGCGCACGAACAGCACGCCGAGACCGCCGAGGGCCACCAGTCCGACGGCGAGCTTGATCAGTCCACGGGAACCCACGTAACTACGGGGCGCCCGGGTGATAGCGCCGCTCGGTGTGGCCGGTGAGCTGGGCCGGGTAGAAGTAGACGTCGCGAAGGCCACCGGTGCTGTAGCGCTGCGCCTGATCGCCAAAATGTGGTGACTTCGGGTCGCCACTTTCGCCGCCGGCAGTGATCGCCTTCGCGCGAACCTGGTCGCCGAACTCGACGACCGCAACGAAGCTGTTGCCGGTGGTGCCGTACATCTTCTTGGTCCCTTTGTAGGTGCGCGCGCCAAACGACGCCAGCGACCCCCAGCGCGACGAGGTGAACCCGACCGGAATACTCGGCGACGCGTCGTTGAAGGGCTGCACGATGTCGGCGTTGATGCGCTGATAACGGTTGATGTCGCCCCACGCGGTTTTCCAGGTCCCAAAGTCGGCGGTCAGCCGATCGGAGGCCGCGGCCAACGCCTGAAGCATCAACTCGGGCGTGCCGTGCGCCGCCACGTAGTTGTCAGCCGAGGTGCCCGCCTTCCGCGCCTCGTCTCCGACGTGTCGCGCGGCTTCTTCGCCCCAGTAGATCGCCAGCGCGGTCGGCACCGACGTCACCGACCAGCGGTCGTCCCAGGAACGCAGCACCGAGAGATTTGCTCAGCCAGCTTCGCTTTCAGCGGATTCGAGGATGGCAGCTGATCGTAGGCCTTCAGAAGCGGCGGCATCATGATCGCGAACTGCGGCAGGTAGCTGTCGTACGCCGCGGCAATCAGGGAGTCGAGGGTAAAGTCCTTCTTGTTGTCGAACACGCGGAGCGCGTGGAAACCGCGCGGGCTCTCCTCCGTGCCGCGGTCCACGTACACGGGATAGTCGGCGCGCTTAAGACTGCTCGCGCCCGCCGCAGACCAAGGCCAGTTGTTGGAGTTGTACAGCCAGCCGCTCGCCGGATTCAGCAGATTCGGCGTCTGGCTGAAGGACATCACGCCGTTCCACTCCGTGGCCGGCGTACTGCCGTCCACCGGCTTGGTCCAGTCGAACTTCGGGTCGCGGTTGGGAATGAAGTTTGAGTGGAAGTAGGCAATATCGCCCGCGGCGTCCGCGAAAATCGTGTTGTTGGACGAGTTGGTGTGGAGCTCCATCGACTCGATGTACGACTTGTAGTCCTTTGCCCTGGTCCGAAGATAGGACTGCTGGAGTGCCTTGAGCGGTTCCTCCATCAGCCGGATGCTCACCCACTTGCCGTCGGCTCCCCGAACGATCGGCCCGTGATGGGTGCGGAAGACGGTGAACTCCTTCTGCGCCATTCCTCCGCTGGTCTTGTAGGGCACGACGATCTTCTTCACGATGACGGCCCGTTCTTCGTTGCCGTAGCGATAGGTGTAGCCGTCGCCCTTCTTCGTCACGGTCTCGAGGTACTCGTCGATGTTGTCGACGCCGCTCGAGGTGTGCATCCAGCCGGTCTTCTCGTTGAAGCCCTGGTAGATGAAAAACTGACCCCAGGTCGACGCGCCGTACGCGTTCAAACCCTCCTCGCTCGTCATCTGCAGTTCCGAGCGGAAGAAGAACGACGTGTGCGGATTGATCAGCAGCAACGCATGGTGAGCCGCGGTGTTCGAGGGCGCGATCGCGGCGCCGTTCGATCCGGTCGGCTCGACGAAGCGCTCGCGCTCTTCGAGGCTGACCATCTTCTCCGGCGTCTTGCCGTAGAACGCCTCGAGCTGGTTCAGATTGACCCGTTCGATGTCACCGCCGATGCTGCCTTCGCTGAAGGTCAGCGCCATCCAGGGCTCGAAATGCTTGATCACCCGCGGCGTCACGTTTGGGTGCGTGGACAGGTAGAAGTTCAAGCCGTCGGCCCACGCGGTCATCAGCGACTGCAGCCAGGCCGGCGCCTTGTCGTACTGGGCCTTCATGTCGGCGGGGTCGATGAACAGCTTCATTCGCAGGTCGCGATAAATCTCGGCTTCGCCTTCGGCCTCGGCCAGGCGGCCCTGCGAGTTGATGAAGTTGGTCTCGACCCGGTTGAAGTCGTCTTCGGCCTGCGCGTAGATCGCGCCGAACACGGCGTCGGCGTCGGTTTTGCCGGACACGTGCGCGATCCCCCAATCGTCGCGAACGATGTTGACGGCCTCGGCCTGCTTCTTCCAGGCAGCCGCACCGTGGTCCTCAGCCGCCTGCGACGCGCACGAGGCGCACGCCACGGCGAGACCGGCGACCTGGAGCAATTTTTTCATGGCCGGATTGTGCCACGAAAGCGCTCCGGCGCGCCCGGGCCGAATCCTGTAGATTGCAGTAGGAAGGCGATCCGTCGTGAATGAGACTGTCGACCCGATCTCCGCGTTCATCGAAGCCGCCTGCGTGCCACTCGAAGGCTCCCACCGCTCGGGTACGCTCGACAGCGCCGAGCTGATCCGGCACGCGAATGCGGACGCTCTGGCGCGGGACATCTACGCCTCGTCCATCCTTGGCGACGATCAGGCGGTCCGGCAACTCGTTGCCGCCGACAAGGCGGCGGCGACGGCCGCGGGCGGACCGCGCCAGTGGGATGCGCTCACCTGTTTGTGTTTTTCACGATATCTACGCCTCGATCAGGCGCGCTCGGACGGATTTCTCACGACGGCAACGATCCTGCTCGACGCCGGCGCCAGCGCGAACAGCGGCTGGTTCGAAACGCACCATCAGCCCGCACCGGCATGGGAGTCGGTGATCTACGGGGCCGCAGGAGTCGCGCAACATCCCGGCCTCACCCGGCTGCTGCTCGAACGCGGCGCCGACCCGAACGACGACGAGACCCCGTATCACGTGCCGGAAACGCACGACAACGCGACGCTTCGCGTGCTGGTGGAAAGCGGCAAGCTGACAGCGGCAAGCATGGCAACGATGCTCCTGCGCAAGACCGACTGGCACGACTATGACGGCATCAAGTGGCTGTTGGAAAGAGGTGTCGATCCCAACCTCGTCACCCACTGGGCGAAGACCGCGCTGCACAATGCCGTCCTCAGCGACAACCATCTCGCGATCGTCGAGCTCCTGCTGGCGCACGGCGCGGACCCGACGCTGACGACGACCCGTCCCGATCGGTCGTCACGTGAGTCTTCACGCGAGTCGGCGGGCGCCTCCGCTTTCGCCATCGCCGCCAGGCGCGGGCGAGGGGACGTCCTCGCAGCCTTCGAGAAGGCAGGATTTTCGCAGACGCTGGAAGGCGTCGATGGTCTGCTCGCCGCCTGTGCTCAAGCTGATGGCGCAACGGTGCGGCTGATCAGCGGCCGAGCACCTGAGACGGTGGCCGCCCTGCGGGTAAACGGAGGCCGGTATCTTGCGGCGTTCTCCGGCGTCGGCAATGTCGAGGGCGTCCGGCAGTTGCTGGACCTGGGTGTCAGCGTGAGCGCTCGTTACGAGGAGGGCGAAGCCTACTTCGACATCGCACCTCAAAGCCTGGCGATCCACGTCGCGGCCTGGCGCGCCCAGCACGCCGTCGTTCGCCTGCTGATCGAGCAGGGTTCACCTGTGGATCAGACAGACATGAAAGGCCGGACGCCGCTCGCGCTCGCCGTTCGCGCCTGCGTCGACTCGTTCTGGATGGCACGACGATCGCCTGAATCGGTGCAGGCGCTGCTATCGGCTGGCGCCTCGGCGGCGAGCGTGCCGTTTCCGTCGGGCTACTCCGAAGTCGACGCGTTGCTCAAGGCGGCATCGTCCTGAGCTGGAGCGACGATCCGATCGAACAGCATCGACCCGACGCCCACAATCAGAACCTCGAACAGGCCGAACGCCACACCGACGACCATGCCAACGGAAAACGACACCGGCAGACCGAACAGAGACAATGCGAGCACGCGCATCAGTCCGTCGAGACTCATCGCGTGGTCGGGGAGCGCCTCGAACAGGCGTTCTGAAACGATCAAAAGATAGACTGCCGCGCCGTTGAAACCGCCTGCGACGACCACGGTCATGAACTGCTGCGCCGGTGAGGCCGACTCGAACGGTGCACCCCACCGCCGAACGCTGGCGCGCGTGACATACCACGTCAGCGCCCACAGGAGCATGAACGCCGCGACGCCTATCCGGGTATCGAGGAGGCCGAGCGCCGGCTTGAGCGAATCCCTCAGGTGAGCAGCGGCGGCGATGACAATCACGAAGGTTGCCGTGCGAAACGTCGAGAGGGACCAGACCCGCAGGTTGAGCGCGCGGTCAGTATCGGCCATGCGCCAGCCCCAGACCAACCCACAGCACCGCGAGGAAGAGGACTACCGTGGCGCCGTACAGCGAGGCGAGAACGTGGTTCGCCCGAGCAGACCCGCCAACCGCCGCGCCTCGCAGGCGAATGACCACGTCGCTCCGAAGCAACGCGAGACACAGCACCAGAATTGCTAACGACAGTTTGACGGTCAGCGCCCTGCCCCAGCTCGAGGCGGCCGGCATCAAGCCCTCGCCCTTCAATCCGAGGTTACTGATACCGGTGACGACCGTGACGCCGATGACGGACCAGAACAGCCACTCGTACAGCGTCGTTATTCGCGAAAGCACACTCGACTCGGTGTCGCCGGCCAGCACGAGACACAGCCCGCACATCACCAGCGCGCCGCCGACGAGCAGCGCGACCGACGCGACGTGCAGGTAGCGGACGGCAAACCACAGCTCGAACGACGGAAGGTGATCGCCTGCCGTGGTCAGCGCGCCGTTCACGTCAGACCCGGGGAAACGCGTCAACGTAATCGGCGATCGACGCGCGTACCACTTTGCGGGCGTGGGCCACGCCGTAAACCTTGTTGATATGCGCCTTGGCCCGTCGTCCCGGGACCAGCTTGTAGGTGAGGAAGTAGTGCTGCAGACGCTCGATGAGCACGGCCGGGACGTCGTGGATGTCGCGCGCCTCGCCGTAGATGTAGTCGTTGTCGAGCACGCTGATGATCTTGTCATCCGCCTCGCCGCCGTCAATCATCTGCAGCCCGCCAATCACCCGGCACCGCACGATGATTTCGTTGCGGGTGATGGCGCGTTCGCTGAGCACGCAGATGTCCAGCGGATCGCCGTCGCCGCGCTTGGCGCGGGGCGCGAGGTTGCGGACGCGATCCGCGCAGTAGGTTCTCGGGATAAAACCGTAAAGCGACGGTGGCTGCGCCGACGTCCGCTGCGGCCGATCGACCCGCAGATAGCCGGACGCCTTATCGACTTCGTATTTCATGAGATCGAACGGCGTGAGCTCGATGTAGGCGTTGAGCAGGTCCGGCGGCTGCGGACCGATGTCGAGCCCGTGCCACGGGTGTGGGCGATACAGATCGATGTCTCGAAGAGTCATGAGCGGGTTCCGGTTCAGCGGACGTGGCGATGTTAACACTCGCGCACCGGCCGACGTGCAGGCGTCATCGCCGGCCGTTCTGCCGCGAGGTCGCCGCGTCGTTTTGACAAGACACGGCTGACCCGCCTAGCATCCGCGCAGCCAGGAGGCTCCGAATGTTCCACAAACTCGTGACAGGCGCGGCGCTGTTCGGCTCGTTGTCCATCGCCGCGGCCGCGGCCGCGCAGACGCCGCCAGCCGCGCCGGCTCCAACCGAGGCCGCGAAACCGAACGACTACGCGGATCCCAAGACGTGGTTGTGCCGGCCTGGCGGTCACGATGCCTGTGACATCGACGAGACGACGACTGTGGTCGCGGCCAACGGCACGCTGACAAAAGAAACGTGGCAGGCCGATCCGAAGGCACAAATCGACTGCTTCTACGTGTACCCGACCATCTCCACCGATCCCACGCCGAACAGTGACATGAACCCGGATCCAGCCGAGCTCAACGTCATCAAGCAGCAGTTTGCCCGCTTCGCGTCACAATGCCGGCCTTTCGCGCCGCTCTATCGTCAGATCACGCTCGCCGGACTGCGGCGTGTGCTCACCCCGCAAGGCGTCGGCAGTGCGTTCGACAAAGGCGTGCAGTACGACGATGTGAAGGACGCCTGGAACTACTACCTGGCCCACGACAACAATGGCCGCGGCGTGGTGCTGATTGGGCACTCGCAGGGATCGTTCATCCTCACGGAATTGATTCGCAACGAGATCGACGGCAAACTGATCCAGTCCCGGGTGGTGTCGGCGATCCTGATGGGCGCGACGATCGCGGTGCCGAAAGGCAAGGATGTCGGCGGATCGTTCCAGCACCTCCCGCTGTGCCATTCGGCGTCGCAAACCGGCTGCCTGATCACCTTCGCGTCGTTCCGCTCCACGGCGCCACCACCCGCGAATACGCTGTTCGGAAGAGTCGCTGACCCGGCAATGGCCGCCGCGTGCACCAATCCCGCGGCGCTTGCTGGCGGCAGCGGGCCGCTTCACGCGTATCTGTCGGCCGACGGCCGTACCATCACCAGCACGCCGAAGCCGCAGCCATGGGTCGTTCCGGAGCAACCAATCACCACGCCGTGGGTCAGTGTGCCGGGACTGCTGACGGCGCAGTGCTCGTCCAACGCGAACGCGTCCGGCTTCCTCGAGATCACGGTGCACGGCGATCCGGCTGACCCGCGCACCGACGACATCACCGGCGACATCGGTGCCGGCGCCAATATCGCGACGAACTGGGGACTGCACCTCATCGACGTCAACCTGACGATCGGCAATCTGCTTGATATCGTGAAAGCGGAGCGGGCCGCCTACGGCGCCAAAAAATAAAGTGTGGCTAGGAGAGCTGCGTGATCACGATCTCGATGCGGCGCTCCTGACGCTCGGCCGGCTGCCATTGGACCAGGATTGGGCTCTGGTAGGTGCCGCGTAGCAGCCGGGCGCCGGCGTGCTCGGGGTCGTAGGCCGCCAGGAAGCTGACCCGGCGCGAGCGGATGAATCGGCGCGCCGGCAGCGACATCACCTTTGCCACCAGCCGCTCGAACGACGATTGGTCGAGGCGCAGCGCCTCCATCAGCGAGTTGAGCACGCGCACGACGTCGTAGCGCGCGTAGCTGAGCGTCTTCCCCGGAATCGACAGCGGATCGTCGAGCATGTTGCGGCCCTTGCTCGCGGCGAAGCGCAGCGGGTTCTTCAACACTTCGACGAGATCGTGCTTCATCAGCAGCGTCTCGTACTCGTTCACTGTGATCCCGACGTTGCGCTCGTTCGGCTCGACGATGAGGTCGACGCGGCCGCGTTCGAGGCCGCTGGTGGCCAGGAGTTCGTTGACCTGATCGAGCAGGCCGAGCCGGGAATCGGCGAGGTTGACCGAATCGATCGGATGCTTCGACACCGAAATCGTGACTGGCATCCGCAGCACCACCCGCTCGTGGTCGTAAGCCACCACCGCCGTCGTCCGCTGGCGGCGCACGTCATCGCAAGTGCCATCGAGGTCCACGAAGTAGACCGGGGCGTCAGGCCTGGTCTTGTACGTCACGCAGTTGCGCAGCCCGGCGCCGATGAAGGTGAGGTGCGAGTCGCCGTTGCGCGGTTCGACTTCCTTCTGGGCCTCGGTCAGCTCCGTTCGGAGCTCCATGTTGTCGTGGCGGTACTCCGCGCCTTCCGGGAAGAGCGCGTGGAAGGTGCCGAAGAACTTCGAGAGGTGGCCGTGATCGTGGCGCAATCGCGCCGACAGGCTCTGGTCGAGATAACCGGCGGTGGTGTGGAACGAGCAGTACAACGCGCGCTGGTGGCGGTGAAGGACGTCGCCCGCTTCTTCCTGAATGCGGGTGTTGACGTCGATGGCTTCGAAGCGTCGCTGCGGCGCCAGGGTGAGGCGAAGCTCGGTCGGGCCCGGGGTTGTGCTCATCGGGCGTTCACGGTCCCATCTGCCAGTGGGGCAACGCCAGCGAGATCGGCGGCGGAACAGCCACGCACCTGCAGGATTCTCTCGATCACGTCGCCGACCACGCTGTCCGGCGTCGATGCGCCCGAGGTGATGCCGATTGAGACCGGCCCTGGCGACAGCCAGCCGTGGGCGGTCACCTCGGCGCCGCCGCTCAGCGGGCGATGACGGATTGCGTCCGCGTCGATGCAGCGCCGGTCCTCGATGTGATAGGTCGGGAGCACCGGCGCACACATGCCGGCGAGCGCCTGGGTGTTGCTGCTGTTGTAGCCGCCAATCACCACCATCACGTCGAGTCCGCCGACCGCGAGCAAGTCAGTGACGGCGTCCTGGCGGTCCTGGGTCGCCGAGCAAATCGTGTCGAACGCGCGGAAGCGGTGCTCCAGCGCCGCCTCGCCGTAACGATCGCGCATCGCCGCCCGCAGCAGTTCCTGGATTTCCAGACTCTCACTCATCAACATCGTCGTCTGATTGGCGAGGCCGATGCGGGCAAGGTCTCGTTCGGGATCGAACGACGGACTCGCCGCAGGACCGAGAGCCTCGAGGACCGCGGCGGCCGTGGTTTCGCCACGGATAAACGAGCAGACAATCGCGGCTTCCCTGGTGTTGCGGACGCAGAGGTACTGACCGCCGTCGTGGAGTTTGGTCTGGGACGCTGTGGCACGCGTCTCTTCGTGATAGTGCTTGCCGTGGATCACGACCGTGAAGCCGTCGCGCGCGCAGCGATGGACCATTTTCCAGACGTTGAGCACGCTGCCGCAGGTCGTATCCACCAGGACGCATCCCTTGGCGTGGAGGTGATCCATCTCCGCGACCGTGACGCCAAACGCCGGAAGAATCATCACATCGCCGGCATGGATGTCCTCGTAGCGGCCCAGGGGATTGGCCGAACTGGGAAGAATCTGGACGCCCATCTCGCGGATCCGGCTGTTCACGTCGGGGTTATGGATAATCTCGCCGGACAGGAAAATGCGCCGGTCAGCGAAGCGCTTGCGCGTTTCGTAGGCGTACTCGACCGCTCGGTCCACGCCATAACAGAAGCCGAAGACATGCGCGAGTTTCAGCCGGACAGCGCCGGCGCTCGCCTCGTAGCCCAGCTCCTTGAGGGTCTCGACGACCGCGCTTTGGTAGGTACGCGCCAGCATGGGCGCGACCTCAGCCTTGAGGCCCAGCCCCTTCCGAAAGTACAGCTCTGTCACGTATGTAAAGAATAACCGACGTTGGTCGGCGGCCCAACTATTGACGTGAGCGGGGCCCTGGTACGGGGCGGGCCCGGCGGGGCCGTTGTTTGGCCGAAACCGACCTGATGATCAGGCGTCCACCGCCCGTTTCCGGCAATGGCGTTTCGCCCTGCGCGGCCGCCGCCCGCAACAGGGCGCCAACGGCGGGCTGTTTCAGGGCTGCCGCCGTGGCGAGCCGGACGAAACGGTTCTGCGTCCCCGAGCCCAGCAGGATGCCGGACGGATCGGGCACGGTTGCGCCGTAGTAGAACGAGAGCGCGACTCCTTTCGACGAGGCCGCCAGCGACGCGATGCAGTCTGAGGGCCGTTCGCTCGAGCAATAGCCAATGACGAAGAAGTTGTAGTTGTCGTAGACCAGCTCGTGCGCGGTCGGGAACCGCTTGCGCATGGCGGCTCTGCACTCGCGAATCAGCCGGGCGGTCGGCGGATTGAACTTGGCGATGAACCCGGCAAGTTGGGCGGCCGGCGACGGCTTTTTCGTCACAGGCCCGCAGCCTGCTTTGTCGCCGCACGGCGCTTTCCGGCGGCGAGCACCGCCGCCAGCATGCGATCGATTTCGGCCCGCGGAACGTAGCGTCCCGCCGCAACCACTCCGACAATCGTCCGCGTATTGGTGATGGCCACGGTCGGATCGGCGCTGAGCAGCACGAGGTCCGCGACTTTGCCGCGTTCGACGGTGCCGAAGTCCTTGACCCGATTGAAATACTTTGCCGGATTGATGGTCGCGGTCTGCAGCGCCTCGAGCGGGGTAAAGCCTGCCGCGACGAAGCGTCCGAGCTCGCGATGCAAACTGAAGCCAGGCATGACGCCGACTCCAGCAGGCGTGTCGGTGCCGGCCAGAAACGGCACACCGGCAGCCTTCAGCCGTTTGACGATGCCGAGTTCGTGCTCGACGAAGCGCTGGCGGACCACCAGGGGATCAGTGTCGAGGGTCTTCAGGATCGAGGCTTTCCACCGTGGCCATTCCTTCGACTTCCACGCCTCTGGCGCGTAGCGGGTATCGGCATCCTGCTCCGGATCGACCGTGTCCACCAGCCATTGCCCGCGCTCCCAGAACAACGTCGGGCACTGCCACGTGTGATGCTTCGCGAGCATCTTGATGATGCTCGCCTCGCGAGTCGCGTCGAATGTGTCGAGAAAAACTCCGGGCCCCTTGGGCCCCTTCAGTAGTTCGGTTTCCGCCGTGGAACTCGCTTCGAAGATCCCGATCAGGTGCTCGAAACTCTGCTGTCCCGCGTCGACGGCTTCGCCGGCGCGAATGGCGTCGGGCACATGTCCGGCAAACGGGATCTGCAGCTTGCGGGACTGGTCCGCGATCGCGAAGTACGCGTCCCGGGGAACATTCGACTGAACCTTGATGAAGCTGGCGCCTGTCGCTGCCAGTTCGTTTACCGCACGACGTCCATCCGATTCTGACTTGATCGCGATCGACGCCGGGTAGGTGGTCTTTGGACCGTCGAGCATGGGCCCCGCAAACATGATTCTCGGCCCGAGCAGGCGATGCGCCGCGATGTCCTTGCTTGCGGCGACGATATGGGCGAGGTCGCTGCCCATGTCACGAACGCCGGTCACGCCGTTGGCGATGAACAGCGGCAGAATCACGTCGTTCGCAGAGTCGCCGAGATCGTCGCCGAAGAACGTGTGAACGTGCATGTCCCACAGTCCGGGGATCATGAACTGCCCGGACGCGTCCACCATCGTGCTGCCGGTTGGAATGCTCGCTCGATCGTCGCGCCCGACAAACGCAATGCGTTCGCCAGTGACGATCACGGTCATGCCGGGGTGGACCGCGCCGCTGATGGTATCGATGACCGATACATGCGTGAATGCGACACTCTTGCCGGACGGCGCCGGTGCCTGTGCACGTGGCGACGCCGTCGTGGCCAACAACGCCAGCACACCGGCGGCAAGCGAGCGACGCATGCGCTCGGCTGTCATCACACCGCTGCGTTCCGCAACTCGTAGATCCAGCCGCCAAGCCAGCATTGAGGGATCGCCAGCACCGCGAGCGCGACCGGATACCAGCGTGGTCCCAACCCGGCATTCCAGGTCAGAACGACGCCGAGGAACCCAAGTACCGTCCCGATGTATCCCAGAATCATCGCGTGGCGGAGAGGATGGCTGGGCGCGAACCGTGCGGTCAGCCACGCCCCGGCGGCACTGATTACGAAGCGGTAGAAGGTCGCAGCTGCTGACTGCAAATCGTTGATCGGCTGATTCTGTGGAGGGTAGAAACCCGCGCTGTGCAACACGCCGTCTGTCACCGTGGTCACGATAACGGTGAAGACGAGTCCAGCCAGGAGCGCTCCGAATGACCTCAGTGTCATGACGAATGCTAGCACCGCCTCGGGCGACGAGACTAGCGGCGCGGCACCCGCAAGGCGGTCGCGAGCCAGCCATCGATCTCGCGCCACGCGTCTCCGTTCAGCGACTCGTTGTGATGAGCGCCAGGGACGAGAACTGCCAGGGAGCTGTGCGAAAACGACACCAAGCGCAACGAGGAACGGTGCGTCAGCGGCGATTAGAGCGAAACGTGTCCGAGTCGTCATGCTGGGACGCACCGCACTACGTCACATTCGATGAACGTCACGGTCTCGACGTTAGTCGCGTCAGCGCCGGCGCGGGATGTTAACACGCGGCATACACCCACGCCTCCCGCCCGGACGCGAGCCTGGTGGCGACGCGCGTGTATTCCGCCACCTCGTATTCGTCGGCCTTCGTGAGCTCTTCCTCGGTGATCTCGAAGACGGTTCCTGCTACACGGCACTCTTCACGGCCGTTGCTCGACACGATGAGATGCTCGGTCTTGCCGCTCAGGGCGACGACGTGCGGGTCATGAATCGTCAGAGACGACTGGACGAATCCAACCAGTTCGGCAGGCGCTCCGCGCAGCAGTCGCCCGAACGTCGACAGCTGCACGGCATCGAGTTGGAGCGTCCCATACGAAAACAGCAGCGGCATTCCGATTTCTCGGGCAGTCGCATTCTCGCACGGACGCGTTGGGGGCACGTGTCGGGAGCACGACGATCAGGCCGTTCGCGTTGCGGTCTATACTCGATCGAACTGGACATTTTTTCGCCGCATCTCGAATGAAGGTCATCCTCACGCCGGTCGGATCCGCCGGCGACATCAACCCATTCATCGTCGTCGGACGCGAGCTTCGCCGGCGCGGGCACGACGTCACTCTGCTCGCGGTCGATCCGTTTGCCGACATCGTCTCGAAGGCCGGGCTGCACTTCGTGTCGGTTGGCACCAGCGACGAATTCGATCAGGCGACGAACGACCCGAATCTGTGGCACCCGACCCGAGGTCCCCGCATCGTGTTTCGCGCGGTCGTGGACGGCATGCGACGCGGCTACGACGTCATCGAGCAGCAGTTTGAGCCTGGACGAACGATGCTGGTAGGGCATCCGCTGTCGGTGTGCACCCGCGTCTTCGAAGAGGTGCACAACGTTCCGGCGGCGACGGTTCATCTGGCGCCCAGTATCCTGCGATCGGACTTTCAGCAGCCGGCACTGCCGTCGGGGCAGGATCTGTCGTCGTGGCCGCGCTGGGTCAAGCGGACGCTGTGGTGGGCGGCGGACCGCCTGGCGGTCGACCCTGTTCTCGTGCCGCCCTTGAACGCCTGGCGCAGCGAGTTGGGACTGCCGCCGATCTCGCGCATCTTTCAGTCGTGGATCAACTCGCCGCAACGGATTCTAGGTTTTTTTCCCGACTGGTTCGCGCCGCCGCAGCCGGACTGGCCGCCACAGCTCCGGCTGACCGGGTTCACGCTGAGCGATCGCAGTTGCGCGCCCGCGACCCTGGGGGCGGCAGCCGAGGCTGACACGGCTGCGCATGCCGAAAACGCGGCTCTCGAAATGTTTCTGGCCTCAGGCGACCCTCCGCTCGTCTTCACGCCGGGCTCGGCCAACCGTCATGCGGAGCGTTTTTTTCGCGCGGCTGTGGATGCCGCGGTGCGGATGGGACACAGAACGGTGCTGGTCAGCAGCTATCGGGAACACGTGCCGGCGGACCTGCCGGACATCGTGCATCACGCCCCGTACGCGACCTTCGCGACGCTCTTTCCACGCGCCGCCGCGGTCGTGCATCACGGCGGCATCGGCACATGCGCACAGGGCCTGGCCGGCGGCGCGCCGCAACTCACCATGCCGATGGGCTTCGATCAGCCGGATAACGCGCTCCGCCTGAAACGGCTCGGCGTCGGCGAGAGCCTGTCGCCTGCGCAGTTCAACGGGTCGCGCGTCGCGGATGCGCTTCAGCGACTGTTGACCAGTACCGAAGTCGCCAAGGCGTGCAAGGCTTCGCAGCGCCGGCTTCGTGCCGAGGACGGTGTCGGCAGCGCCTGCGATCTGATCGAGGAGCAATTCAACGCATCACCGGGCCGAGCAGATCCCACCGGTTTCCTTCCAGATCCAGGAAGACGGCCAACTGCCCATACGCCTCGGCGCGCGGAGCGGTAACGAACGTCACACCCGCGGCGGCCATCCGCGCATGGGCCACCTCGAAGTCGTCCACCCTCAGGAACAAACCGACGCGGCCGGCGAACTGGTCACCGACACGTGACCGCTGGCGCCGACCGTCGGCCCGCGCGAGCAGAATGCCGGTCGCGGCACCCGGCGGACGCACCACGACCCAGCGCTTGGCGCGGCCGTCATTGGTCAGCGACGGGACGTCCTCGACCAACTCGAATTGCAAACATCGACGGAGAAGCGAATCGCGGGATCGTATTCGCGTACGACGAGTGCGACGAGTTCAAGATGTGCCATGGCTACTGTGTCCCGAGTGCAAGACGCGTGAAGGGCGCTATCATTTTCAGGTGACCACGCTCGTCCGCTCGAACCGCCCTGCCGACGACGACGGGGACGGCTTGCTCGAACGTGTCACGCAGCTCGAAGAAGTCCTCAGAGAACGCCATGCCGAGTTCGCACAGGCGAAGTCCGACCTC
Source organism: Vicinamibacterales bacterium (assembly GCA_036497895.1). Classification (GTDB taxonomy): domain Bacteria; phylum Acidobacteriota; class Vicinamibacteria; order Vicinamibacterales; family CAVVIG01; genus CAVQFC01. The sequence goes on from DASXIR010000090.1 coordinate 18,189, forward strand.
GACGCGTTCGAGATCGACTATCGGAAACGGGTCGGGACGCTGCATGAAAAGCTCGACCAGCTGGAGCTGGCCATCGCCGAGGCGGAGCTGGGTGAGATCTCGAAGCGGCTGCCGAACGGCGCCGGCGGGTCCAGTGGCCCGGCCGTTTCCGATCGGCCGCCGGCCGCACCGCGGCTGACCTCGGACGCCGTCCGCGCGCTCTTTCGGGACGTGGCAAAAGCGATTCATCCCGACCTCGCGCTCGACGAATCGACCCGAGACCGGCGCCACGCTTTGATGGTCGAGGCCAATCGCGCCTACGCCTCCGGCGACGAGGAGCAGCTGCGGCGGATTCTGCAGGCGTGGGAGCGAAGCCCCGAAGCGGTTCCCGGCAACGATCCCGAGGCGACTCGGTTGCGCCTCGCTCGCCGCGTCGTGCAAATCGAGGAACACCTCGCGATGCTCGCGCGGGATCTGGCGGCGCTGAAGGACTCGCCGCTCGGCAAGTTGAGAACGATGGTGGACGAGGCCGCCGCGAACGGCAAGGACCTGGTGCGCGACATGATTGGACGACTGAAGCGCGACATCCTGGTCGCCACTAATCGTCTGGACGCGATGCAGCCACCGGATTGACCCATGCCCGCGCCCGCCCCATCAACGACGAAATCGCAGTACGCGCGACAGGCTCCGGCCTCGAGCGCGTAGTGTCATCGCGGCGGCGATGCGGGCGGAGCGTCACAGTAGTGCGTTCCGCCGCAGGACATCTGCACGAACGTTTCGGCGATGATATGCCAGTCGCTGCCCTCCTGCTTCCACTTCGCGAAGTAGATGCCGGCGACGCGGGTCTCCCCTTCCGCAGCCGACCAGCTGCCGGACCAATGGCCGCTCTCCCCGGCCTGTCGCCAGTCAGGATTCACCGAGATGATGTCGGGGGTCCGAAGGTAGGTGACGTGCGGTCTCGTGGCGATGAGCTCAGCGAACTGACGACGTTCGTCCTCGCGGTTCAGGGCACGCGCGTTGCCGGAGGAAACACCAACATAGTCGGCGGACCAGACGTCCGCAGCTGCCGCGAGGTCGTGAGCGGCTATGGCCTGATTCGATCGATCGCGTGCTGCGCGGATCGCCGACTCATCGGCCGTGACCCCGGCCTGCGCGGCGGGGCGGAGCGCCAACGAGCCGACCAGGAGTGCGAAGACCATCACCGCGACCGCGACAGCGCGGTTCGATACAAAACGTGAATCCATGGGTTGACCTGACTAGTCTCACCAGCGTGAAAACCGTTCGGCATTGTGACACGGCCAACAGGAGTACGGGCTTCGCTCGCCAGGTCCGCAGGTCGTCGCTCGACGTTTGCTACACTGCAAACATCATGAAACGTCTGGCCCTGATCTTCTGTCTTGCCGTCCTCGCGACAACGCCTGCCGCTGTCTCGGCGCAATCGCGGCCGCCCGATGTGCCGACGCCGACCGACGTCAAGCCTGGCAGCATCACCTGCGAGGACGTGCCGTATCCGTTCCCGGTGTCCTATCTTCCGCTCACGCTCTACGGCCAGGACGTGCGCATCGCGTTCATGGACGTCCCGGCGTCCGGGCAGGCCAACGGGCATACGGTGGTGTTGTTTCACGGCAACAACTTCGCCGGCTTCTACTTCGGCCCGGTGATCGAGGCGCTGCGCAAGGAAGGGTTCCGGGTGATCGTGCCGGATCAGATCGGCTACGGCCGATCGTCGAAACCGATCATCCCGTACAACTTTCACGACATGGCGCGCAACACCCACCTGATCCTGCAGAGCCTGAAGATCGACAAGGCGATGATCGTCGGGCACTCGATGGGTGGGATGCTGGCAGCGAGATTCGCGACGCAGTTTCCGAGCGTGACCGAGCGGCTGGTGCTGTACAACCCGATCGGCCTGGTCGATCCCCGATTCGATCGGCCATGGGACAGCGTTGACGAGGCCTACAAGCGGACGCTGGCGTCAACCTATCCGGGCATTCGCGCCAGCATCATGCGCTACGTCGCGCACAATCCGGCGGCATGGACACCCGAGTTCGAGACCTACACGCGCGTCCGGTATGCGTGGACACTCAGCGCCGACTGGCCGCGGCTGGCGATGGTGCAGACGCTGATCAACTCGGTCCAGTATCTCGACCCGGTCGTCGACGACTGGGCGCACATCAAAGCACCGACACTGGTGTTCGGCGGCGCCGACGACAGCCTGCCTGGATCAGCAGCGCTGTTCCGGGAGCGGATGAAATTCGTCGCCGACACGATTCCAAACCACAACGCGAAGCTGCTCCTGCTTCCCGGTCTCGGACACGTGCCGCACATGGAAGCGCCGGCCAGGACGCTGCCGCCGCTGGTCGCGTTTCTCAAGGAAGGGCTGACTGGTCCGGTCACCGCACGGTGAAGGATGTGTGGAAGAGATCGGTGGGGTCGGTGTAATCCTTGATCTGTTGCAATCGCTCGTACTCGGCGCCGAACTCGTAATAGAGATCCTGGGTGGCCGGCAGACCCATATCAAGTTGAACGCCGTTCGTGCCGTTGTCCTCGAACGAGCCCCAGAACATGCGCTCGTCTGCGCCGTCGCTGAACTCCACGAGCAAGCCCTTCATCGATGTCTGGAAATTCTCGGCCGCATCCTCGAACCCTTCCTGGTAGAACACATCGAAGACGAGCTGCACGAGCGCATCCCTTCGTTGCATGTGAGTCGTCTGCTTCGCCTCATTGGCGCCGAATTCGCCGCCGCCGATAACCCCCTGGAACACTACTTTCAGGCCGTCGGAGTGGTACGCATCATTGACGAGATCGACGAAGGCATCACGGAAGATCACCGAGAACGGTGTCTTGGAGATGTGGAGCGATTTCTTGTACGGCAGGTCGAACTCGCGGCCGCTCCTGGGGAGACCGAGCTCGCCGATCTTGCGGACGCCCTGGTCTGCTATCACTGAAAGCGACTCCGCACCCCTCACCGAACTGGCAACATGACCCGCGAGGCGCACCCACCAGGGTACCGCTGCGTCAACCGCGCCGACGACGGCTTGGATGTCCGGCAGGCCGGCGCTGTCCGTGCACATGGTCTCGACGAGCAGTGCGGCAGGCCGAGGGAAGTCGCCCGAAACGACAGTGAGGAAGAGGTCGATACCCGGCGGCAACTGACCATTGCTCTGCCGGTTCGCCCACTGCCGGAAACACTCCATCGCCGCGCGGAAACCCTCCTTGGCGTCGCCGAACTGAAATGCGTACGGATACGCGTACGAATAGCCTGCCGAGTCGGGAAATGTGCTGTCGGATACCAAATCGAATGTGATGTCCGTCAGGACACCCCAGCTGCCAGGTCCTCCTCCAAGCACCGCCCTGAACACATCGTCATCGGTCGGCTGGGCGTCGCCACCGCCTGAGGGAGGCCGGATGAACGTGCGCTCCACGTACACCTCCGTTCCCGGCGGCGAATTCGGATCGCACGTGACCATGTTGAACGTGCGGACCCAGTCCAATGTGGCGCCGAGGGTGCGAAGCTGGTGACCAATGCCACCCGATTGCACGTGGCCGCCGAGGTTCACGAGCGGGCACTCTCCGTGCGGGATGACCACACCACGATCGCGCAGTTCCTTCGAGAGGTCTTTCAGTGCGACGCCAGGTCCGACCGACACCTGGGCCGGCGTCCCTGTGGACGGTGAGAACGACACGCCGTTGAAGAGCCTCATGTCGATCAGGAGCGTGCCGGCGCCGCCCGACGAGAGGCCGCAATACTGGTGTCCGCCAGAACGCGTCACGACCTTGAGACCATGTGTCGCGGCGAAGGTGACGGCCAGGGCCACATCGGCGGCGTCCTCGGCCACTGCAACCATCTTCGGGGTCATGCGGGCTGCCACGACCGCTTGCGGGTAGGACGAGACCGCGTACTGCTTGATCGCATCGAGGTAGCTCCCGCCGTCCGCCTGGTCGAACACATCGCCCTTGAAACCTGGAATCTTGTTGCCGCCGGGCCGGTTGCTCGACACCAGGTTGAACCCCGGCGTCGGAGCCAGGTTCGGCAGGACTGCCACGCCGCGGAGAGAGGCGCGGGACTTGCCTCGCCGAACGACTGATCCGCGCGCGACCGCAACCAGCGGCGAGGCCTTGTCCGCCGGGATCGCTTTCGCCATTCGGTCCCGCGCCTGCCTGGCGAATTTCGGGGCAGCTTCCGCGTCGAAAATCGACGCGCGGGCGATCGCACCGCCGCCCGGCGCCAGCTGGAGTTCCGCCCAGGCGCGAACGCGAGGACTCCATTTCCGGCCGGTGCGGGGGCTGACGCCGATCGCAACGTCAACCGCGGCGAGGAACGCGTTCCGAAACGCGGCGAATCGCCGGGGCCGTGCGTTGCTGCCGAACCGCGACAGAATTTGACCCTGCGCCGCTTCGCCCGGTCCTGTCGCCACCCACGTGGCGACGCTCGAACCTGGACCGCGACGCAGATTGTCCGCGTTCTCGCGCTGCGTTCCGTCCACTACCTTCCTCGTCTCGAGCACGGCCAGTCTTGCCATTTCGACGGCCGCGTGGACGACGGCTTCGGTCTCCTGGGTGTCGCCGTGTCCGGTGGTGCGGATGATCACGAGCTTCATCGAGTAGGCCGCCGATGTTACGCGGACGCTCAGGTCGGTGCGTTCCGGAAATTTCGGCGCGCCAGCGCCAAACAGCGCATCGCACAGTGCGGCGAAGGTTCTCTTCTCGTAGACGGCGCTCCATACGTAGGTCCAGCGATCGGATTCACCGGCCTTCGCGGCGTCAGCGTCGAGAACCAGGCTCGTGATCACCGCCGGCCGGCCGCCATCCAGAACCTCGCGGAGCGCTTTCTGGCGGACCGTTTTCGCTCGTCCCGCAGCGGCGCCTTCGGTCGGTACAACAACAGCCTCTATGACAGTGTGACGGAGCCCGAAGCCCTTGCCGCTGCGAAGAAAGGGCGACGCGTGCGCGCTGAGCACGGCCGAGGCAACGCTCTGCGTGCGGTTGTCGTCCAGCGGCAGGAAGAGATTCTGGCCTGCCAGCTTCCTGGCAACGTCGCCCGTGGTCGCGGCCGCTCCGACGGTGACCCGGGTCTTATCGACGGTGATGTCTCGAAACGCTTCGAGGCTGACAATCACGGGCGATTTGCTGACGGCAGATGACTTGTTCGCGGACGCCGACGCAGCGCGCCGCGCGCCAGCCGCCCCGGTGACGTCGATGGCGGAGATGCTGCGGCCGCTTCTGACGAACACGCGTCGATTCGCCGCCCTCGCGAGCTGAAGGGCCAGCTCGACGTCGCCGACCGATTCGGGGACGAGGACGGTCGGCTTGTCGCGGAACTCGGCGTGAGCTTCGTGCGACGAGGTGATGCGGCCCTCGAACGACGACTGCCGTTTGTTAACGGCTTGTAGCGTCAGCTTCTTGATGGCACTGCTCCTTCAGTCGAAGGCCCGGCGGACGAACGGGCGTCGGCTGATACGTGCGCAAGGATCGCGGCTGCACAAGCTACAACATGACCCTGGCGCCAGGGTGGTCCAAGCGCGGTTCCGAGCGCTTTCAATTGACGCTCGAAGTCGTCAACGCTTCTCCTGCGGGCCTGAGCCGCGGCTTCGAGGATCTTGTCTTTCTCGAAGTGGTAAACCTTCAGGTCGAGCTGTGCGGCCGCCTGCGTGAGCGCGTGGTGGTAGATCATCCCATCAGCGCGATTGCGGATCCAGGTATTCGCCTCAACCTCGGCGACGGTCTGGGGCCATTCGGACAAGGGAGGGACTCTAATCGCGATGCCGCGACACGTGGCCGGGGCGAGCTCCGCGATCAGTGACGACAGCGCCGACGTGGCGTGCGCGTTGGCCGATGCCGTGACCTCGTGAACGAGTTTCTCGGCGTCTGAAAGCGGCATGTGGACGCCTTCACCATGATACGGAGAACCTGCCAGGTTATGACCGAGCAGCGCCACCCGTCGTCTGTCGAGAAGGACGTCGTCGGAGCCGGAGGTGGTGACGCTCACCAGGTTGGCCCAGGCGTAGTGGTCTTCGATGCCGACGGAGTATTCGCTCATGAAAACCGCGTGACGACCACGACAAGCGCGATCGCCAGAAGCGTGCCCGTTGCGACGGCTGCAAACCGGGTGCGCCGCGTCATCGATCCAGGGCTAGAACATGCACGGCCAATGACGGAGTCTGCCCTCAACACTGGGCGAGTCGGCTTGTGAGAGGTTCTGGAAGGTAATGGTCATAACGCCAGGCGACGTCTCCGACACGGTCGCGTCGTTCGGGTGATACCGAGAAGCGAGCGGATGTTCGAGCACCAGCAATCCTGGAATCAGAGTGCATTCCTGTCTGACATCAATGCCAAAGTCGTCGAGAGCTCCGCCATTGCTTCGATAGACTGCCACCGGCCCGCGGGATGTCGCTATCGTACGGATGCGGTCGAATGATAGATCTTGCGAGGACACACCGCCCGCGATCACGGCGCACGCCAATGTAATGGAGCCGAACGGGACGGCGATCAGCAGCAGCAATGCCGCCAGCGACATGCCGAAGACGCGATCAGGATCGGGGAGCGAGGCGGAGGTTGCCAACAATACGAGCGGGATCAGCTGCGCCAGGCTGAAGGCCAGGTAGTTGAGGTCGGGCCGCGTGAAACGCAGGCCGAGACCGAGGGGATTTGAGATCGAATTGCACAATACCGCGAGATAGAGCGCCAGCATCAGGCAGTAGAAGCGGCCGCGTGTCAAAGGCCTCAACTCCTGGCCTTTCCACGGGCTGGCCGCGAGTTGCGGCGGATACGTTCAAGCAGTGTGGCGCTACGACGGCCACCTTTCGACTCTTCGGGACTCGGCAATTCCCAGGCGCCTGGCTGAAGATAGTGAAATCGAATCAGGTAGGCCTGACGCCCCGGCCCGTGCCGCGCGATCTCGAGCAAGTCTTTGACGTTGTCGAAACCCGACTCCAGCGCCAGGTCACGAGTGATATCACCGATCCTGATCGGTTCGATCGAATCGACGACGACGTGACCGTCATCCATCGGGTAGCGACCACCCATCTTGACGTGCGCGCAGGTCCAGACGCGAATGCTGCATCTGATTCTCCCGCGCCGGATTCCTTCCCGCAGGCGTTTGGTAAACACCATACCGGTGCTGCAAAAAGAAAAGGCGGCGAACCCTTCGATTCGCCGCCTTGATGACCTCTAAACTTTCAAGGTCGAAGTCCTAGTCCGCCAGCGGATCGCCAGTCCGTGGGCCCAGTGCTTCCTCCGGCTCCACGAAGTACTCCATGTCGCGTTCGAGTTCGAGCTCGTCGTCGCTCGGCTGCGGCAGCGCCGGCGGCGGCGGCGGCTCGTCCGCCGGGATCCGCACGTGCCGGTAATACTCGAACCCGGTGCCGGCCGGAATCAGCCGGCCCATGGTGACGTTCTCCTTCAGGCCGCGCAGGTGATCGACCTTGCCGGAGATTGACGCTTCGGTCAGGACTCGGGTCGTCTCCTGGAAGGAGGCCGCCGAGATGAACGAGTCGGTCGAGAGCGACGCCTTGGTGATGCCGAGCAGCAGCGGCCGGCCCTGCGCCGGACGTCCGCCTTCGGTGATCACGCGCTCGTTCTCCTCGAGGAAGCGGAACTTGTCCACCTGTTCGTCGACCAGGAATTCGGTGTCGCCGACGTCCTCGATCTTCACCCACCGCATCATCTGACGCGCGATCGTCTCGATGTGCTTGTCGTTGATGTTCACGCCCTGCAGCCGGTAGACCTCCTGAATTTCGTTCACGAGGTAGGCCTGCAGCGCCTTCTCACCAAGGACGTTCAGGATGTCGTGCGGATTGCTCGGGCCGTCCATCAACGGCTCGCCGGCGCGAACCCGCTCGCCTTCCTGCACGTTGACATGGACGCCGCGCGGCAGCGCATATTCACGCGGCTCCGCACCCGGTTCGTCCGGCACGATGATGATCTTCCGCTGACCCTTGACGATGCCGCCATGCTTGACGACGCCGTCGATTTCCGAGATGACCGCGGTCTCGCGCGGCTTGCGCGCTTCGAACAGCTCGACCACGCGCGGCAGACCGCCCGTGATGTCCTTGGTCTTCGTGGTTTCGCGCGGAATCTTCGCCAGGATGTCGCCGGCCGACACCATCTCGCCGTCCTGCACCATGAGGTGCGCGTGCGACGGCATCTGGTATTTGCGGTTGACCTTCCCGTCCTTGCCCTTGATCTCCATCGCCGGCTGCTTCTTCTCGTCCGGCGAATCGACGATGATGAGACGCGACAGGCCGGTGACTTCGTCCACTTCCTCGTGCACCGTGATGCCTTCGAGGATGTCCTTGAAGCGGATCTGGCCCGGTTCCTCGGTGAGGATGCTGAAGGTGTAGGGATCCCACTCCACCATCACCTGGCCCTGCTCGACCGACTGGCCTTCCTTCACCTTGAGTCGCGCGCCGTAGACGATCGGGTAGCGCTCGCGATCGCGACCCTTGGCGTCCTGCACGATGAGCGAACCGCTGCGGTTCATCACCACCAGGTTGCCGTCCTTCGCCTGCACCGCCTGCAGCCCTTCGAACTTGACGGTGCCGGCGTTGCGCGCTTCGAGGGTCGACTGTTCCTGAATCCGCGACGCCGTTCCGCCGATGTGGAACGTTCGCATCGTCAGCTGGGTGCCGGGCTCGCCGATGGACTGCGCCGCAATGACGCCGACCGCCTGTCCGAGCTCGACCATCTTGCCGGTGGCCAGGTCGCGGCCGTAGCACTTCGCGCACACGCCGCGCCGCGACGTGCAGGTCAGCACCGACCGGATCTTCACCTTCTCGATGCCAGCGTCCTGAATCGCCGAGGACGTTTCCTCGTTCATGATCTCGTTCACTTCGACGATGGTCTCGCCGGTGAACGGATCGACGATGCGTTCGAGCGTGGTGCGGCCGATGATGCGGTCGCGCAGCGGCTCGATGACCTCGCCGCTTTCGACGATCGCCCGTGCCTCGATGCCGTCCACGGTGCCGCAATCCGGCTCGTGGATGATGACGTCCTGCGCCACGTCAACGAGACGACGCGTGAGGTAGCCCGAATCGGCGGTCTTGAGCGCCGTGTCGGCCAGACCCTTGCGTGCGCCGTGCGTCGAGATGAAGTACTGCAGCACGGTGAGGCCTTCACGGAAGTTCGACGTGATCGGCGTCTCGATGATTTCGCCAGACGGCTTGGCCATCAGTCCGCGCATGCCGGCGAGCTGACGGATCTGCTGTTTCGATCCGCGCGCGCCGGAGTCGGCCATGATGTAGACCGGGTTGAACTGCCGGCCGTCCTTGTCGATCTGCTCCATCTCGTTGAACATCGCATTGGCGATGTCTTCGGTGGCTTCCGACCAGATCGCGATCACCTTGTTGTAGCGCTCACCGTTGGTGATGGCGCCCTCGAGGTACTGCGATTCGACCTTGATCACCTCGTCGCGGGCCGCGGTGACCAGCGCCGCCTTCTCCTTCGGGATGACCAGGTCGTCGATGCCGATCGACAGGCCCGATTTGGTCGCGTAGGTGAAGCCGAGGTTCTTCAACGAGTCGAGCATTTCGACCGTCTTCTCGAGGCCGAATTTGAGGTAGCAGCTCTGCACCAGCTGCTGCAGCCCCTTCTTCTTCAACAGGCCGTTGACGAACGGCATCTCCGCGGGAATCGAGTGGTTGAGGATCACTCGACCGACCGTGGTGTTGATAATCTTGCTCTTGACCGTCTGCACTTCCGTGCGCAGCACGTCCTGGTCGTCTCGCGACGCGGTCAGGTCCTGCAGCTCACCGGTGTAGCGCATGCGGATCGGGGACAGGGTTTCGAGCTCGCCGGCTTCGAGTGCCAGCATCACGTCTTCGGGATTGCCGAACGCGCGCCCTTCGCCCTTGGCGCCGGCCTTCGCCTTGGTCAGGTAGTAGCAGCCGAGGACGACGTCCTGCGACGGAATCGCAATCGGAGCACCATGCGCCGGAGACAGGATGTTGTTGCTCGAGAGCATCAGCACCGACGCTTCGATCTGTGCTTCCGGTGACAGCGGGATGTGGACGGCCATCTGGTCGCCGTCGAAGTCCGCGTTGAATGCCGTGCAGACCAGCGGGTGGATGCGGATCGCCTTGCCTTCGACCAGCACCGGCTCGAACGCCTGGATGCCGAGACGGTGCAGGGTCGGGGCGCGGTTCAGGAGCACCGGATGCTCGCGAATCACTTCTTCGAGCACGTCCCACACTTCAGGGCGCTGGAGTTCGACCATCTCCTTCGCCTGCTTGATGGTCTGAACCAGGCCGCGCTCTTCGAGCTTGTTGTAGATGAACGGCTTGAACAGCTCGAGCGCCATCTTCTTCGGCAGGCCGCACTGGTGCAGCTTCAGTTCGGGTCCGACGACGATGACCGAACGGCCGGAGTAGTCGACGCGCTTGCCGAGCAGGTTCTGACGGAAGCGCCCCTGCTTGCCCTTGAGCGTGTCCGACAGCGACTTCAGCGGCCGGTTGTTCGCACCGCGCAGCACACGGCCGCGGCGGCCGTTGTCGAACAGCGCGTCCACCGCTTCCTGGAGCATGCGCTTTTCGTTGCGGATGATGACGTCGGGCGCCTTCAGCTCCATCAGCTTCTTCAACCGGTTGTTGCGGTTGATGACGCGGCGATAGAGGTCGTTCAGGTCGGAGGTCGCGAAGCGGCCGCCGTCGAGCGGCACCAGCGGACGCAGTTCCGGCGGAATCACCGGAATCACGTCGAGAATCATCCATTCCGGGCGGTTGCTCGACTTGCGGAACGAGTCGACCACCTTGAGGCGCTTGGCGTACTTCAGCTTCTTCTGCGCCGACAGCTCGGCGCGCATCTTGTCGCGCAGCTCGACGGCGAGCCGCTCGATGTTGACGCGCTTCAGCAGCTCCTTGATCGCTTCGGCGCCCATCTGGGCCTTGAAGCGATGCTGATGCTCTTCGCGCGCCTTGCGGTACTGCTCTTCGTTGAGCAGCTGGTTCTGCTTCAGCTCGGTCTCGCCCGGATCGACGACAACATAGGCCTCGAAGTAGAGGACACGCTCGAGGTCGCGGAGCGAGATGTCGAGGAGGTGGCCGATGCGGCTCGGCAGCCCCTTGAAGAACCACACGTGGCTGACCGGGGTCGCCAG
>DASXIR010000091.1:0-8655 GCA_036497895.1 Vicinamibacterales bacterium
GCGGACCTGCGTGGCCGACGTTGAACCGAAGGCCGTGAAGGTCTTCGGCAAGATCGGATCGCCGCAGTGCTACGCGATCCTCGACTTTCTTTATCGCAACGACGTCCCCTTCGAGTGGACCGAGCTGCGGACCGATGAGGACGCCAGCGCGATTGGGCTCGGGGGCGGCGGCGACGAACGATTGCCTGTCTGTATGTTTCCGGACGGCACACGGCTGGAGCGGCCTACCATTCAGCGTCTCAGCGAAACGCTCGGGTGGTTTCACGATCCGTCTCGAGCGGAATACGATCTGGCGATCTACGGCGCGGGACCGGCTGGGTTGAGTGCTGCGGTCTACGGAGCATCTGAAGGGTTGAAGACGATAGTCGTCGAGCGCTGGGCGGTCGGTGGGCAGGCCGGGAGCAGTCCGAAGATCGAGAACTATCTCGGCTTTCCTCAGGGGATTAGCGGCGCCGAGCTGGCGGAACGGGCGCGCGAGCAGGCGTGTCGGTTCGGGGCGGAGATCCTGATCGCGCGGGAAGGCGTCCGAGGGGAATTCACCGCGGGGAGGCGCGTCGGATACCTCGCCGATGGCACGAAGGTCGTGGCCCGCGCGGCGATCGTGGCGACCGGCGTCGATTATCATCGGCTGAACCTCCCAAATGAAGAGCGCTTGTGGGGGGCAGGTGTCTACTACGGCGCGGGCGCCAGCGAAGCCGCATTCTGCGCTGGCCACCACGTCGTCATCGTCGGCGGCGGCAATTCGGCGGCGCAGGCGACGCTGCATTTTTCGCGGACGTCGCCGCACGTGACGCTCGTGGTCCGCGGTGACAGCCTTAAGAGCACGGTCTCCACTTACCTGGTGGATCGCATCCACGCGGCGAAGAACGTCGAGGTGCTCACGCATACCGACGTCGCGGCGCTCGAGGGCGATCGCGTGCTGGACGCCGTGGTCGTGAAACACAGACAGAGCGGCGAGCGCCGGATCGACACGCACTGGCTGTTCGTCTGCATCGGCGGCTCCCCGCGCACGGACTGGGCCGTCGAAGCCCGAGTGGTTCGAGACGAGGCGGGGTATCTCGTCACCGGACCGGAGCTATTTCACGACGGGCGGATGCCGGATGGCTGGCCGATCGATAGGCCGCCATATCATCTCGAAACGAACGTCCCTGGCCTCTTCGCCGCGGGCGACGTCCGCCACGGTTCCGTGAAGCGCTGCGCTTCCGCGGTCGGTGAGGGTGCGATGGCGGTGACTTTCGTTCATCACTACCTCGCGGATGGATAGCCTCAAAGCATCTCGGGCGGAGTGGATGTTTGCCGAGTTTCGCCGTAAGAGTCCCTTGGGCTAGAATTCGCTCGCGAATGAGCGTCGACGCATTGGACTACGTCGTGAATTGGAGTGCGATGACGCTGCAAGACGCCGTAGATTTCGCCGTAGCGATAATTCAAGTCACCATCACGGTGCAGGGGTTCACGGCGGGCATCGTGAGTCAGATGGGCGCGGCAGCGACAGTCGGTGGACCCATCGACGTGGCGGTCGTGCGACCGGGCGGCACCGTGGAGTGGGTGCGGCGCAAGACGTTGCGCGTGTAGGACGCTATCCGATCAACGTCTTCACGCGATGTCGCTTCAGCACTTCGTTCGGCGACACCGCCACGCGGTCACACCAACGGCCGATCTGGTCCAGCGTCACCCGGTGCGTCATCTCGGGATTTTTCACGGTGACGTGCAATTCGGTGCCCGGACCAATCGCGTCTGCCCACTCGGATTGCTTGAAGACGGACAACGCTTGCGCCGCCGCTTCGTAGAGCGTTTCCGCCGTCACTTCGACCGAGTGTCGAACTCCGCGTTCACCAGCGAAGCTGACGACGCACGCCCGAACCGCCACGGCTGCACAGCATACGGCAGTGGCGAACGCAAAACTGTCTACCAGCGGCGGTGTGTTGTCGTCCCTGCAAACCGATCGGTGGAATCGTTTGGAGAATCGCGCGGTCCGAGTTCGCCGAGTTGTGGCGCGAACTCGCGAGACCGGTCACTTTTTTCGATTTGTGTTCGCAGTGCGACGCGGAGGTCGATCGAAATCGGCGAATTCTTCTCTCCGACCGCCCGGTATGATTCACTCCCGACGGAGATGAACCGCGATCACGCGGCCCCGTCCCCGCGGATCATCTTGATGGCCTCCTGAACCGTGGTCATGAATTGAGCCGGGAAGATAATGGTCGAATTCTTTTCGACGCTGATCTCGGCCATGGTTTGCAGGGTTCGCAGCTGCAGCGCGACCGGATGCTGCGAGATGATATCCGCCGCTTCACCAAGCTTGACTGCTGCCTGAAACTCTCCTTCGGCCGCTACAATTTTTGCGCGTCGCTCGCGTTCGGCCTCGGCCTCTTTGGCCATGGCGCGCTGCATGTTGTCCGGAAGCGTGATGTCCTTGATTTCAACAGCCGTCACTTGAGCGCCCCACGGCTCGGTATGCCCGTCGATGACATCCTTGATCTTTGCGTTGATGTCCAGCGTCTGTGAAAGGAGCTGGTCGAGGCTGAATTGCCCCACAACATTCCGCACGGTCGTCTGGCTGATCTGGTTGATGCCGGCGTTCACGTTCTCGATGGCGATCACCGATTTCTTCGGATCGACGATGTGATAGTACGCCACCGCCGCGATGTCGATAGAGACATTGTCCTTGGTGATGATTTTCTGTGAGGGAATGTTCATCGTAATCGTGCGCAAGGTCACCCGCGTCATCTGCTCAAGAACCGGGATCAGGATGATCAGGCCGGGGCCGCGCACACCCGTGTACTTGCCCAGGAAGAAGATGACGCCTCGGTCGTACTCCTTCACGACTCGAAGCGAGAGGGCGACGAGCACGACAACAATCGGGAGGACGATCACGATGATAGGCATGGTGTTCACTCTCGGAGACGGTTCTGCGTTTTTGGGCTCACGCAGAGTATACGGGTAGAGCTGGAGGCGACCGCGCCAGCGGTGTGGATCGAACTGCTTCGGCAATACGCCGACTCCCCACGCGCACCCGCTCTTGTCGATTGCGCGGAAGACCGCGCCATGGGTAATATCAGCTGCCGCCGTCCACGCATCCACAGTCTTCACCCGTGTTGACGGACGAATGGTCCCCTATTGCCCTGCGGGCGCATCCAAGGCGGTCGTCGGCGACGGCAAGCGACGGAACGCGAGGTCCGAGGTTCTCGTTCAGTTCGCGCTCGCGACCAACTTCCACTCGGTGCCCGTGCAGTAAAGCACGTTCCGGCTTTTCCCACGAACTCATCTACGATGCCCTGATGCTCCATGACATTGGAGGTGGCGGTTCGGACCCACGCGGACTCGGAGCTGGGAAGACTCAGCGACGCCGAGCCGCAAGGACCAGTGCAGTAACATCGCCGATTGGGCGGCTAGACCGGCCAGTCGAACGGCGCTCTCCTCAGTGCCTGCCGCCGTCTTTACCCCTCTGAGGACGCTGCCTGAGGAGGCGGCGCGTGATGCAGGATGAGCGTGAAGTCGGGCAGCCACCGCGAGGCTTTCAGGCCCGGAACATCACGGCGATCAGATCGTCCAGGACCATCGTCACGGTCAGGCGCGAAGCTGACCGGCACAAAATCCTGCAGGTGGGTTTCCTCAAAGACGACACCGTTTTCGTCACGTTCCCGTACTTCCGACATCGCACCGGATTGTTGTCTTCGGCGACCATTCCTGCAAAACGTGCTTCGCAATCGACGGACACTCTGGTCAGCCTTGAAGAGGGCGGAAGAGTCACGTCGCATTTGGTGAAATACTCTCATCATCCAAACGGCTTGGCGCTGTTTTCACAAACCGGCAAGATTCGCAGCGAGGTCCGGCGGCAGTCAGTTGCGCTCGACCGCCAGGAGGGACATCTGTTCACCGTCCTGATCAATGGTCTTGAGGCATTCAAGCGCGCCGAGGGACCGAAAGATGAAGGCCAGATCACCCCCGACCGCGCCGTCGTGGACTTCCAACTACCGGCCGACTCTGATCCTGGCGGCACGCTGAAACTCGTCGGCCGCTGGGGTGACGTGTCGCGACTACGATTTGCCGAACAGGTTGATACCATAGGGCCGGTCATCCCGGTCGGAGATCCGAGCGGCCGTCGTTCGATGGCGGCGATCCTTGCGAATCCCGCGGACGAGGCTCGACACGTGCTGATTCTGACGGGTGACGTTATGCCGCCTGTTGGTACGGACCCTGAGATGCTGATGTTCATCGGCGGGTTCGATCATCGAGAGGAGATGAACGACCCGACGCGCGAGGCCGGGTTTCTTGCCTTTCAATATCCCGTAACCGACGCAGCCGACTTGAGACGAAAGGTCGGCAGCATCGACTTCACCTGACGTCATGACCAAGCCAAGTACCTAATGCTCGTCAGTGAGATCGCGTGAATACGACGTGGGAGGTGCCATCCCGCCCGAATGGCCCGACCTCAATCGCCTGTCGGGCCGACCCCAAGATCGGTCGCCCGGCCGGCGTTTATCGTTCCCGATAACACGAGTTGACCTGTCCGGACGATGGACATAGCCTCAGTATCCCGATGGTCGAATTGAAACCGATGAATGCCCTCGTCGACATGCTGGCCGATGTGAAGTACGCGCTGCGCCGATTCAACAAATCACCGGGCTTTACCGCAACTGCTGTTGTCACGTTGGCGCTCGGCATTGGCGCGACGGCCGCGATCTTCACCCTGATTCAACAGGTCATGCTGCGATCGCTCGCGGTCGCGACGCCGGAGCAGCTTTGGCGTATCGGCGATGCCGCCACGTGCTGCTACTCGACCGGATACACGCAGAGCAATCACGCCGCGGAGAACGACTGGACGCTGTTCTCGTGGGAAGCGTACCAACGCTTCCGCGGCGACACCGCCGCGTTCGAGCCGCTCGCCGCGTTCCAAGTCGGCACGGGTAACGGCTACGTCGCCGTCCGCCGCGCCGGCTCGCGGGAGGCGGTGCAGTCGCGGCTCGGCGAGTTCGTGTCCGGCAATTTCTTCCGAACGTTCGGGATTTCCGCGTGGCGCGGACGTCTGTTCACCGACGCCGACGATGAACCGGGCGCGCCGCCGGTCGCGGTGATCAGCTTTCACACGTGGCAGGAGAAGTACGGATCCGATCCGTCCATCGTGGGCGCGCCGTACGATATTAATGATCACGCGTTTTCGATCATCGGCGTGGCGCCGCCGGGGTTTTTCGGGGCGAAGGTCGCCGCCTCCGACATGCCCGACATGTGGCTGCCGTTGACGAAAGAACCGCTCATCGCCGGCGCGACGTCTCGCCTCGAGAATCCCGGCCTGGCGTGGCTGGATCTGATCGGCAGGGTGCGTCCGGGGACGAACCCGCGAACGCTGGAGGCGCAGCTGCAAGGCGAGTTGCGTCAGTGGCTGGCGAGCCACCGCGCAGACATGAGCCCGCATGACCGGGCGCGGTGGACCGAGCAGACGCTGCATCTCACGCCGGGTGGCGCCGGCGTGTCGCTGATGCGCGAACAATATCAGGACGCGTTGCAGCTGCTGCTGATCGCTGCTATCTGCGTCCTCCTGCTTGCCTGCGCCAATATTGCGAACCTCCTCCTCGCACGAAGTGTGAGGAACGCGCGCGAGACGGCGATGCGCGCGGCGATCGGCGCCTCATCCGGGCGGCTCGTGCGCGAGGCGTTGATCGACAGCGCAGTGCTCGCCGCCGCCGGCGGCGCCGCCGGCATTGCGGTGGCCTGGGCCGGAGCGCGCCTGATCGTGCATCTCGCTTTCCAGGATGCCTGGGTCCCGGTGAGCGCCGCCCCCTCGATCCCGGTGTTGCTGTTCGCGCTTGCCGTGTCGTTCCTGACGGCGCTGCTCTTCGGCATGGTGCCGGCGTGGATCACATCGCGCGCCGACCCGATGGACGCGATGCGCGGATCGACCCGCTCCGTTTCGGAAGCGACGGGCGCACAGAAGACGCTCGTGATCGCACAAGCGGCCCTCTCGGTCGTGCTGCTGAGCGCAGCGGCAATGCTGGGGCAGAGCCTGTACAATCTCGAGCATCAGAACCTCGGCTTCGCGGCCGATGGCCGCTATCTCGTGTCGATCGACTCGAAGCTGTCCAACCTGCCGCAAGAGCGATTGCTCCCGCTCTTCCGCGACATCGAAACACGTCTGCGCGCCTTCCCCGGCGTGCGCACCGCGAGCGCGGCGCTCTACGCGCCGATGAGCGGCAGTTACTGGTCGCACGACGTGCGCATGGCGGGCCAGCCCGAGCCGGGCGCGGGAGACGATGTCTCATCTGCGTGGACGCGTGTGATGCCGAGCTTCTTCGAAACGATCGGCGACCGGATCGTCATGGGACGGCCGATCGTCGACGCCGACAACGCAACCGCCCGCCGCGTGGCCGTGATCAACGACGCGTTCGCCAGGAAATTCTTTCCGAACGAGAATCCGATCGGCAAGCACTTCGGTCCCACCGCGGGGAAGAACGCCGGGTTGTATGAGATCGTCGGCGTCGCGGCCGATGTCCGCTACTTTCCGTCGACGGTGCACGTGGCTCGGCCGATGTACTTTGTGCCGGAAGCGCAGGGCGCGACGTTCGACGACCGAGAGCTCGAGAGCCGGGAGCTCTGGTCGCACGACCTGTACAACATCGTGCTCTGGGCACCGGGCAACCCGCCGGGGCTCGCGGCAGCGGTGCGCGGCCAGCTGGCGGCAGTCGCTCCGGACGTCGTGATGCACAGCATCGAACCATATGCCGACGTCGTTCGCCGCCAATTCGCCCAGCAAGAGATGATCGCGAGCCTCACGTGGCTGTTCGGCGCGATCGGGCTCCTGCTCGCGACCGTGGGGCTCTACGGCATCACGGCGTATAGCGTCGCGCGGCGCACGGCCGAGATCGGCGTGCGCATGGCGCTCGGCGCGGACTGCGCGTCGGTCGTCTGGATGGTGCTGCGCGAGGCGTTCGTGCAGGTCAGCATTGGGTTGGCGCTCGGCATTCCCGCGGCGATCGTCTCCGGCGCGGTGATCGCGAGCCGGTTGTTCGACGTGCGGCCGTGGGACCCGGCGCTGCTGGTACGCGCCGCGCTGTTACTCATCGCGGCGACGCTCGTGGCGGCGTTCATCCCGGCACGGCGCGCGGCGGGACTGGATCCGATGCAGGCGTTACGCATCGAATAGATCACGGGCGAGTCTGGCTACTCGGTGCGGAGCGCCACGAGCGGGTCTACACGCGCCGCGCGTGCGACAGGCGCCCAACTGGCGCAGAGCGCAGCTGCGATCAATACACTAGCCACCGCCAGCGTGGTTTCGATATCGAACCGCGTCACGCCGAACAGCAGGGGGGATAGGCCGCTCGTCGTTGCCGATGCCATGACGAATCCCGCAACGACTGCGACGACCGTCACGAGCAGCATTTCGCGAACGATCAACCATCGCACCGCGCTCGGCGGTGCGCCCAACGCGAGTCGGATGCCCACTTCTCGCGTGCGCTGCTCCGCCACGTACGACACGACGCCGTACACTCCACCGGTAGCGAGCAATAGAGCCAGGACACCGAAGGCGCTCACGAGTGCGAGAGCGAACGTGCGCTGCGCGACCGACAACGCGATGAACGTCGTCATGGGTTGAAGGTGAAAAATCGGCTGCCCCGGGTCAACCGCGGTCATTGCGGCTCGCGCCGCGGACTCCATCCGCTCTGCGGGTTGGCTCGATCGGACCACGAGCCTCGCCCATCCCTGGAGCGGGCGCGCCACCTGCGCGAACGGCACGTAGACCGCTGCGTCCCCGCTGCGGTCGAGCCCGTACTGATGGACATCGCCGACAACACCGACGATCGTCATCCACGGACGGCCGTCGTCATGCAAACCGATCTGGACGTGCTGCCCGATCGGATCGTCGCCCCTGAACTGCTCGCGTGCTGATTCACTGATCACAGCGACGGCCTGCGATGTGGACGTATCCTCTCCCGAAAGACGCCGCCCGTACCGCAGCGGAATGTTCATCACGTTCAGATAATTGGTTGACACCAGGTACGTGTCGAGACTCGGAGCGTCTATGTCTCTCGGGAGCGGGTGTTCGCGAACGTAGAAACTGCTCGTCGAGCCATGACTCAATGGCAACGTGCTCGCGTACGCCGCATCCCTGCACTCCAGGCACGATGCGCATTGTGAATTGGTGCGCCCGCCGAGATTCGAACTCGGGACCCCCGGCTTAGAAGGCCGGTGCTCTATCCAACTGAGCTACGGGCGCGTAGAGACGTTTAAGTGCTAGTGATAGAGAGAGTTACTCGGTTTCTTTGTGCGCGGAATGGCGCGCGGCTGGCGCGCGGGTTTCCCGTGTTTTTGCAAACTTTTTGCAAACGTCGCTGTTTGCTCTGCTTTGAGCATGGACTCCCGCAGGCCGTGGCGGTCGGCGTTGAGATAGCGACTCGTGGTGGAGATGTCACCATGCCCCAGCATATCCCGCACGTGGTGGAGCGGCCAGCCCGCTTCTAACAACCGCGACCCGGCTTCGTGCCGGAGATCGTGGAAGTGCAGATTGATCGCGGCCAACTGCGCGCGCGATTCCGGCGCGAGCTTGCCCTTACCGGGGGCCCACGTCGGCGTGACGCCGTGGGCCTTGAGCACCGTCGTCTCCCAGGTCTTTTTCGGGAAGGGCGCAAACTCACCCACTTCGTTTCCGAAGACGTACGCGGTCGG
>DASXIR010000092.1:0-3764 GCA_036497895.1 Vicinamibacterales bacterium
GCGCTGCGCGTCACGACACAATCATTGTATTCTTCCGGCACCATGCCTGTTGCCGTCGCGGGGCCCGCTTCGTACGACCGTGCATTCTTCGGTCATCCTCGCGGACTGTCCACCCTCTTCTTCACCGAGATGTGGGAACGATTCAGCTACTACGGCATGCGGGCGCTGCTCATCCTGTTCATGACGGCGCCGATCGCCGCGGGCGGTCTCGGGTTCGACACGGCGGTCGCGGGCGCGATCTACGGGCTGTACACCTCGATGGTGTACATGACCAGCCTGCCGGGAGGCTGGATCGCGGACCGGCTCATCGGCCAGCGGCGCGCGGTGCTCTACGGCGGCATCATCATCGCGATCGGCCATTTCAGCATGGCATTTCAGTCACTCGCCACGTTCTACATCGGACTGACGCTGATCGTGGTCGGCACCGGATTCCTGAAGGGCAACACCGCGGTGATCGTCGGCGGGCTGTACGGACCGGGCGACACGCGACGCGACGCCGGCTTCTCGATCTACTACATGGGGATCAACCTCGGCGCGTTCATCGCGCCGCTGGTGTGCGGTTATCTCGGCCAGCGCGTCAACTGGCACGTCGGGTTTGCGGCGGCCGGCCTCGGCATGGTGTGCGGCGTGATCCAGTACGTGATGGGCGGCAAGTACCTCGGCGACGCAGGGCTGCATCCCTCTCCGGCGGCGTCGCCTGAAGCCGCCGCAAAGCTCAAAACGCGTTCGACGATCGGCGGCGTGCTCACCGCGGTCGCGCTCGTCGCCATCGTGTTCGGGATGTATTCCGGTGCGATGCCGATCACGGCAAAGCAGGTCGCCGACGCCGCCGGCTACGTCCTGGTCGGAATCGTCATCGTGTTCTTCGGGTGGATGTTCTTCGCCGCCGACTGGACACCGGCGGAGCGGCGCCGTCTCTACGCGATCGGCGCCCTGTTCATCGCCTCGGTGATCTTCTGGTCGGAGTTCGAGCAGGCCGGTTCCACACTCAATCTCTTCGGCGACCGCAACACGAGAACGGCTGTGCTTGGTTGGAACTTTCCAAGCAGTTACTACCAGTCGCTCCAGCCGCTGTTCATCATCACGTTTGCGCCGATCTTTGCGTGGCTGTGGATGAAACTCGGCCGGCGCGAACCGTCGAGCCCGGCCAAGTTCGGTCTCGGTCTACTCTTCGTCGGAGCGGGATACGGCGTGCTGGTCGTGGCCGCCATCCTGGCCGAGAACGGCGTCAAAGTCGCTCCATGGTGGCTGGTGGTGACATACCTCCTGCACACGTGGGGCGAGTTGTCGCTGAGCCCGGTCGGACTGAGCGCCACCTCGAAGCTGGCGCCGACCCGCGTCGTCGGCCTGATGATGGGTGTCTTCTATCTGGCGATCTCGGTCGGCAACTTCGTCGGTGGGCGCCTTTCTTCACTGTACGGATCGATGCCGCTGCCGAGCCTGTTCGGCGCCATCGCGGCCGTCGGCCTGGCGGCAGGATTCGTGCTTTTCGCACTGACGCCGCCGATCAAGCGGTTGATGGGAGATGTTAATTAGTGGTGCGAGGTGCGAGGTACCAGGTGCGGGGTGCGGTGCTGGGTGCTGGGTGCGATGTGCGCGGCTAGTGGTGGGGAGCGGTGATGGCACTCGAGGAATATAAGAAGAAGCGCGACTTCAAGAAGACGCCTGAGCCGGAAGGGACAGTCGCGTCCGGCCGAGACCAGCGGTTCTTCTGCGTTCAGAAGCACCTTGCGAGTCATCTGCATTACGACCTTCGGCTGGAACACAACGGCGTACTGCTGTCGTGGGCCGTTCCAAAAGGTCCGTCGCTCGATCCGAAAACAAAACGCCTGGCCATGCACGTCGAGGATCATCCGGTCGCGTACGGCGATTTCGAGGGTGTGATTCCGGAAGGTTATGGCGCCGGCATCGTCATGTTGTGGGACCGCGGCACCTGGACACCGGAACAGGACGATGTGGACGCGGCGTTGAAGAAGGGCGACCTGAAGTTCACACTCGAGGGCTACAAGCTCAAGGGCTCCTGGGTGCTGGTCAAAACCAGCGGACGATTCTACGGCGCCCGCGAAGGCGGAGAAGGACGCAGCTGGCTGCTGATCAAGCACCGCGACGACTGGTCCGGCGACGTCGACATCGCGGAGTTCGCGCCGCGCAGCGTGAAGAGCGACGGCGATTTCGAGGACATCCTCGCCGAGGAAAATCCGGCCATCTGGCACTCGAACCGCCCCGCCAGGGGCGGCGACACCGGCAAGATGTTCGAGTCCATCATCGAACGCGCCGCCGCGATCAAAGCCGGTCGCGAACCGGGCGCGAAGGCCGCCACGGCAAAGCCGAGTCGAGCGGCGAAGTCGGCGGCTCCTGCCCTTGCCACGAAGAAGACCGCATCATCAAAGACCGCCGCCAGGAAGAGCGCCGCGAAAAAGACCCCCGGCAAAAGCAAAACGTCGAAATAACCGATCCCGCCGATGATTGCGCGCCTGCTCCTGTGCGCTTCGCTGACGCTCACCCTGGTCGGATTTCAGGACGCGTCGGTTCGACAAATCGATCTGACGTTGACCGAGGGCACGTCGATGGCCGCCGCGGCATCGCCCGACGGCCGTTCCATCGCAATCGATCTCGTCGGCTCGATCTGGATTCTGCCCATGAGCGGCGGCACCGCCCGGAAGATCACCCCCGATCAATTCGAAGCGCGTCAGCCGACCTGGTCACCCGACAGCACGACCCTCGCGTTCCAGGGATACGACGACGGCACCTGGCATGTGTATACGATTCCGAGAGCGGGCGGAGCCCCCCGAGCGCTGACAAGCGGCGTCTTCGACGATCGCGAGCCGGCGTGGTCGCACGACGGCACCAGGATCGCCTTCTCGTCCGATCGCTTCGGCGGCATCACGACAATCTGGACCGTCAACGTCGCCAGCCGCGAGGTGCGCCAGATCAGCAAGCGCGATGGCAGCATGCCGTCGTGGGCACCCAACGATCAGGAGATCACGTTCGCCTCCCGCGACGAAGGCCACCTGCCCCGCGACGCCACGCCGGGGCTGTGGATGGTGGACGCCTCGGGCCGCGAGCGGCTGCTGGTTTCGACAAAAGACAGCCACGGCATGCCGGCCGGCGCCGGATGGAGTCCTGACGGAACCGCAGTCGCCTTCACTACCGTAGACGGCAACCTGAACGCCAGCGGCAACGGCTCGACGGCGGGACGCATCGTATGGCTCTCGCAGAGCGGCGATGTGTTCCCGTTCCGGCCTCAGTGGATTTCGCCAACTGAATTCATCTTTACCGCCAACGGCAACATCGTGCGAGCCGACGCGTCGGGACAAGACCAGCGAACGATTCCGTTTTCCGCAAGCGTTTCGCTGCAGCGTCGAACGTTCTCGATCGCGCACCGCCCGCTCGAACCGGACGATCCTCAGCGGGTCGCCGGCATCGTCAACCCGGTGGTATCTCCTGACGGAAAGGCGGTGGCGTTCACTGCGCTCGGCGACCTCTGGCTGATGCCGATCGGCGGCTCGCCGATTCAGCTGACCAACGATCCCGCCGTCGACATCGACCCGGCCTGGTCGCCCGACGGCCGGCGCCTCGCCTTCGTCAGCGATCGCGGCGGGCACATGGATCTCTGGATTCGCGACCTTGCGACCGGCGCGGATCTGCAGCTGACCCACGAACAGGATTCCATGTCGGGTCCCGCATGGTCACCCGACGGCACGCATATCGCGGTGCTGGTCGATCGCGTCGGGATGTTGAGTGTGCCTGTCGCTCCTGGCAGT
>DASXIR010000093.1:0-4259 GCA_036497895.1 Vicinamibacterales bacterium
GGAGGACTGGAAGATCTGCTACTTCCACCATCCGCTCTACTCCGACGGCGGCACCCACGGCTCGGCGATTGACGTCCGCGTGCTCTTCGAACCGCTGTTCGTGAAGTACGGCGTCAACGTCGTCTTTGCGGGTCACGACCACATTTACGAACGCATCACCCCGCAAAAAGGTATCTACCATTTCGTCGAGGGCTCGAGCGGCCAGCTGCGCAGGGGCGACACCAGACCGACGGCGATGATGGCAAAGGGGTTCGACCAGGATCAAACGTTCATGCTGGTCGAAATAGACGGCGCAGTGCTCTCCTTCCAGACCATTTCGCGGGGTGGCCAGACCGTCGATTCGGGCACCATTCAGCGGCAGGTGCGGCGATGAGCTTCCAGCGGCGATTCGCCGGCCGTCTCTCGAGTGTCATCGTCGACTACCTGCTGGCGCTGCCGATCGGGTGCGTGGCCGCGCTGATCTGGGCCAACTCGCTGCCTGAGAGCTACTACCGCTTCTCGCACGCGGCCGCGTTTGCGGTCAACGCCGTTGGCATGGTGTTCTTTCTGGGCCTGATCACCAAGGAAGTGACCGAGGCGACGATTCCCGGTGGCGCGCTGCACCCGTGGCGCCGTGCCGCGCTGCCCGTCGCGGCCGCGATCGGCAGCGTGGCGGTGTCGGTCGTTTGCTATCTCCTCTTCGTTCGTCAGGCCGGCGAATATATGCTCGAAAGCGGCTGGGTGGCTGCGTGCGCGATCGACATTCCCGGCAGCTACATCATCGCGAGGATCATCTTCGGACGCCACCCAGCGGTCCCGTTCCTGCTGCTGCTCGCCATCGCAGCCGATGCGATCGGCCTGACATGCGTGGCCGTTCTGCAGCCGGTGACCGACGCGCATCCGGCGATCGGCATCGGACTGATGGTGATCGCCATCGGCGTGGCGGCCGGCTTCCGGCATGGCGGAGTCAAGAACTTCTGGTGGTACCTGCTGGGCCCTGGCGTGGTGTCGTGGTTCGCGCTCTTTCTGGGCGGCGTTCACCCTGCGCTCGCGCTCGTGCCGATCGTGCCATTCTTCCCGCACGGCCGGCGCGATGCGGGCCTCTTCGTGGAGCCGGCGCCCCAGGCGCACGACACGCTGACACTGTTCGAGCGCTGGTGGCGTCTGCCCGTCGAAGGCGTACTGCTGCTGTTCGGACTGGTGAATGCCGGGGTGCCGTTGCATGGCCTCGAGGCCGGGATGTGGGCGATTCCAGTCGCCGCCCTGGGACGTCCGATCGGGATCGTCGCCGCGGCTGGGCTGGCCCTCGCCGGCGGGCTGCACCTGCCCCATAGCGTCGGCTGGCGCGAGCTGGTCGTCATCGCGTGCACGGCGTCGATCGGGCTGATCTTCGCCCTGTTCTTCGCAGGAGCCGTGATGCCGCCGGGGCCGGTTCTTCTCGAAATGAAAAGCGGCGCGCTGGTCACGATCTTCGGCGCCGTGCTGGCGTTCGCTGCCGCGAGGGTCCTCGGGGTTGGACGCTTCGCTCGATGAACGGACCGTGAACACCAGCGCTTCGCTGACAGGTTGAACAGGGTCCAACCCCTGCGACAATTTTCTGTTGCTGGCCGCGGCCGATCGTGAAAACAATCGGCCATGGAAAAGAAGCCGCGAGGGCCGGCCCCGACGGACTCCGGAACGTACACGCCCGCACGTCGGCCGTTGGCGCATTCGCGTAGCGCAATCAAACGCCAGGATCAGATCGCCGCGGATATCAACGAGCAGGTCCGCAAGCGCGTGCAAAAACCCGAACCGAAGAAGACCAGCTGATCGCCGACTGACCCGACGTACCTGCGCGCAACATTTCAGTAGACAATCCCGCGTTCGCGTCATCGGACGCAGTTCGTTTGATACGCTTGCCTCGTGAATCGCAGAGCGTTCATGCGGTTGAGCGGCTTGAGCACGCTGGCGATCGGCGTCGCTGGGTCGAGTGCGGCGGCGTCCAGTTCGGATGTCGAGCGGACGGTCACCGGTTCCTCGATTGAGGCGCCCGCCGATCCCGGGTGTGCCGTCCTGATTCGCGATGCCATTGGACAGGATGTTCGAGATCGTTTCCTTCTTCCCCTTCGGCACGTACACACCGAAGGTGTGATCCAGTCCGCGGTTCTCGCCGATCAGGACGATAACGTACTTGATCGGGCTTTCAGTCTTGAACCTGGCAGCCGCATCTTTCGGATCCGCCTCCACGGTTGTTGTTCGAACTGAACCAAAACCCGAGAGTGAGCGGCTGAGTGCTGCTAAGGAAATCGTCGCGGGAATTCAGTGCGCGTCGGACAGCGATTGTCGAATCGCATCCGTCAGCTCGGCTGCCGTCACCGGCTTCGTGAGCACGTAGCGAACGTTCAACCGGTTCGCTTCGGCCAGTGCGGTTTCGCGATCGACACCGGTCATCATCACCACCGGTATGTGCACCAGCGCCGGGTTCGAGCGCATCTTGCGCAACACCGTCCAGCCATCAACGATCGGCATCGTCACGTCGAGGATGACGAGATCCGGCTTGCGCTCGCGGGCGATGGCGTATCCATCGAGCGCGTCAGTCGCGGTGACGATCGTCATGTCCTTGTGCACGGACAGCGCCATCGCCATCCCCTCGACGAAATTGCGGGAATCGTCGATCAGTAAGATCAGTCGGCGACTCGTCAAGGCCGGCTCATATGTGCTTCGCAGTGTACCCGAGACGTCCGGTTACACTCGCGGATCGCCGTTAGGAGACAATCAGGGATATGGTCTGGTTCTTCGAACGCGCCGATGAAGTGCTCGAGCTCGAAACGCGCTACGACAACGCTTCATCCGAATATGTGCTCGAGCAGCGCCGCCCCGGGGCTCCGGCTGAGGTCGAGCGTTTCAAGGACGCCGCGTCGTTCCGGCAGCGGCTTCAGGCCATCGAAGCGAGTCTCGGCGGACAGCACTGGGAGCAGCGCAGCACCCCGGCGATTCTGTCGCACGGCTGGCCGGATACCACGCCGCGACGCTGAGCATTGTCACCCCAAGGACCAACCTTTATGGTTCAGTTGGGCGGCAGTGCCGGCCAAACAAAAAGGGCCGGCGCTTTCGCGCCGGCCCTCGACAGCTGAACGAAAAACGATCGCCTACCGCTGCTCTTGCTGAGCGGGCGCCGTCGACGTAACGGTTGCGGCGCGACGCTTGTCCTGTTCGACCTTGAAGTCGTCGTCTTTCATGTAGACGATGTTGATCCACGCGTGGGCCATTTCGTCCACGGTGCGGTCGCCCCAGCCCACCCACTGATTCGGGTCGGGATTGCTCTTCTTCGCGGTGGTGTTGTCGTGCCACGCCGTGACCTTCAGGATCGTCCCCTTCGGCAGCAGCGGCGCCACATCGTCGGCGTAGACGTAGGTGGTCATCCAGTTGAAGTTGAAGTCGCTGATCAGGCTCAGGACCTGTTTCTGTCCGGTCGGCAGGATGGCTTCGATCATCATCGCCTTGCCGCGCAGATGCATGTGAGCCTGGACGCTCTCGATACGCGCGGCTTCGCGCAGGACGGTGAAGCCCTCGGCCAGCGAGATGGTGTTCGGCCGGATGTCCATCGTGCCGAGTGCGGCCGGCACGAGCGACAGCGAGTCGCGGTACTTCGGCTCCTCCCCCTTGGGGTAGAAGTAGATGCCCATCTCGACCTTGCTGGTGATCTCCTCGCCAGCCTGCGAGTAGTGGATATCCCAGTGGAACTTGGAACCCGGCAAGAGCAGCTTGCCGACATCAGGACGCATCATCTCGCCCTGCTTGCCCACGGCCCACTCCATGAACGGCGCCGGTAGTCCGGGAACCCCTGGCGCGCCCGGCTCGCTCTGTTCGAGATAGGCAATCGCGTGGTGCGTAATCTTCCGGCCCTTCAGCGTTTCGGGACGGATTTCGATCGCGCGGACCCAGCGCGGTTCGGTGATGCCCGTCGGCGTGACCCGCTTGTCCCAGACGTCCTGAGACACCGCCGGCATGGTGAAGTCGTATGACTTGATGATCAGGTCGGGTTCCTTCTGCCCGAACTGCGCGGCGAAGTTCCAGCCCTGGTCGCCCGGGAACTGCTTCGCCGGCGGCATGTCTTTCGGATCGCCCTGCGGCGCGCCGGCATCGACCCAGCGCTCGATCAGCGCAACCTGATCGTCGGTGAGCGAGCGGTCGTTCTTGAACTTCTGGATGCCGACGTTGCGATCGATCTGCCACGGCGGCATCTGGCGATCGCTGACGCGGGCCTTGATTGCCTTTGCCCACGGCCGCGACTCGGCGTA
>DASXIR010000094.1:0-3356 GCA_036497895.1 Vicinamibacterales bacterium
AATGGATGGCGCACGAGGCATTCGGCGCGCAGGCGCTGGCGCCCGATCCCCGCGTCCAATGGATCGAGCCGGCGTGGAAGATGCTCTGGTCGAACAAGGCGTTGCTCGCGGTTTTGTGGGAACTGTTCCCCGGTCACTCGAACCTGCTGCCGGCATTCCTCAACGATCCGCACGGCCTGACCGAATACGTCCGCAAGCCGCTCCTGTCGCGCGAAGGCGCGAACGTCACCGTCGTGACCGCCGCGGGGACGACCACGACGACGGGCGACTATGGAGAAGAGGGCTTCGTCTATCAGGCGGTGGCGCCGATTCCGACGCTCGATGGTCAGCATCCGGTGCTGGGGTCGTGGGTGATCGACGGCGAGGCCGCCGGCATGGGTATTCGCGAGTCCGCCGATCTCGTGACCAGCGGCACCAGCTGCTTCGTCCCGCACCTGATCCTGCCCGCGTAACGCCGCGTATACTTCGCCGAACAGGAGTCGAGGGCCATGAAGAATCTTGGACGGCCGTTCTGCGCGTCGATCGTCGCAATCGCCGCGGTCACCATCACCAGTCTGAGCGCGCAGCAGCCACGGGTGATCGCGGTGACCCACGCCACCGTGCTCGACGTTCGTAGCGGATCGCTGACGGAAAACTCGACGGTCGTCGTCCAGGGCCGTACCATCGTTTCGGTCGGCACGGACGCGGCGCCGTCCGGGGCCGAGATCCTCGATGCACGTGGCCGCGTGGTGCTGCCCGGACTTATCGACGCCCACGCGCACATCTCCGATCTTCCAGGCGCGAGGACCGCCTTGCTCTCTGGCGTCACCACCGCGCGAAGCGCGGGCGTGCCGATGTACGCGGACGTTGCGCTCCGGGAGATGGTGAAGAGCGGACACCTGGCCGGCCCCGATATCCTGGCCGCGGGCGTCCACCTGCAGCCGCACCTCGAGGACGTGCTCGCCGATCCGCGCTTGTTCGAGTTCGTCGGCGGGCTGGTCTCGCCCGAGCAGATTCGCCGCGCCACACAGGTCAACCTCGATCACGGCGTTGACGTCATCAAAACCAGCGCGACCGATCGCGCCGGGCTCCCGGACACCGACCCGCGACATTTCCTCTTCAACGAAACCCAGCTGCGCGCGATCGTCGAGACCGCGCAGCGGCGGGGGATTCCGGTCGAAGTGCACGCCCATGGCGACGAGGGCGCCGCCAACGCCGTGCGC
Source organism: Vicinamibacterales bacterium (assembly GCA_036497895.1). Classification (GTDB taxonomy): domain Bacteria; phylum Acidobacteriota; class Vicinamibacteria; order Vicinamibacterales; family CAVVIG01; genus CAVQFC01. The sequence continues at coordinate 1,203 of DASXIR010000094.1, forward strand.
GCAGGTGTCCGCAGCATCGAACATGGAACGTTCCTGTCCGAAGCGACGCTGCGGATGATGAAGGAGGGCAACGTCTGGTTCGTGCCGACCTACTCGGCGCTGGCGGACATGGGCGACACCGGCGGCGACTACGACGATCCGGGCTTGCAGATTCGCGCCCGCTTCATGATTCCGCAGCTGCGCCTGGCGATCCAGCGCGCGGTCAAGATCGGCGTGAAGTTCGCCACCGGCGCCGACACCGAATACAGCAAGAAGAGCGTCGCGCGCGTGCCGAGCGAGGTCGCCTACCTGGTGGACGCCGGGCTCACTCCACTCGCTGCGATCCAGGCGGCGACGATCAGCGGCGCCGAACTGCTCGGGATCGCGTCAAAAACCGGCAGTTTGCAGGCCGGGCTCGAAGCCGACCTGATTGCGGTCGACGGCAATCCGCTCGAGCACATCTGGGTGCTGCAAAGCCCACTCTTGATCATGAGCAACGGTCAGGTCGTGCTGAACGCGCTCGATCCGTCGAAGTAGAGGTGATCCTCAGTTATCACGAAGGCACGAAGAGCCGACGTCTCTTTCTTCGTGCTGGCGGTGGACCGTCATTTCGGCCGGGCACTCCCGTTCGCCGCGTGGCAAAACCAGCCCTCCGGCGCAGGACTGACGACGAACGGCGTCGGTTGGGGTTGACGATCGCTGGTGAGCGACTGTTCGTCACCCGACCGAAACGACGGTCCGCCGCCAGCTCGATAACCGCGCGCAAAGTCGGTGTGTTGCCTAGTCCTCAGGAGCGTCCATGTGATACCAGAGGTAAGTAACGTCGCCCTCGGTAATGGGTTGATGTTCCGGCTTCGCGACCTCTGTTAGAAGATTCTTGATAAACGTGTTGTCGTAACACCTGAATATCCGTTGGCGGTAGGGTGGTCGCGCATCAACGGACGTCTTCTTGAACACGTCCTTCAACCGCTGATAAGTCCGTCGGATCGGCAGAGAATCGTTCCGTTTCCGGTCCCACGCACGACGCCGCAACTCGAAGGCGAGCAAGTCCGCCGCCTGCAGTGGCATAACTTTTCGATCGTCCTCGAACGCGCACTCACCCAGCGTACCAACCATCGCGGAATCGCGCTTGGAAGTTTCCTTGACCCTGTCGAAATGCCCCTTAACCTTGTGTTCTGATTTCTTCTTTTTGTCAAAGACAAAGTCGACACCCATAAACGGCGAGAACTTGAGAATGTTGTAGAAGAGAACGCGATAGCAACGCTCGTAAATGTCTGGCGTGCTTTTGTCGCCTAGGCAACTGGGCAGGTTCGCCAGCATGTCATCGATTACGAACGAGCAGCCAATTGCATACAAGTTCGACGTGATTTGAGTGTCCGCGAGGATGTCCACGGCGCGCGCGAATAGAGCAGCACGTTCTTCGGGTTTCCAACCGTCAAAAGGCGGCTCTCCCTTATCAATCCTGTTCGCGTGGAAGGCATCGACCGGGTACGGACCAATCGAGCAGAGCATTTCACGCCACGCTGGAATGAAGTCTCTCCAGCCGACCGGGCTCGCGGCGAAACCAGCTAGCGTAAATACTGCCGGTGTCTGCGACTCGCTTTCGTCGACATACAGCGTTATCGCCATGACGAAACCGAGTTTCGCGTCATCGGCGCCAGCGCTGAGACCGCGCACCAATTCAACCAAATCATCGAGTTGCCTCTCCGTGCCTTACGAGGGTTTTGCCAAGTTGCTCTGCAGACGGACCGAGCTGGCGGTGGGCGGTCCTTCCGGCGGGCCGCGACCTGTGAGCCGCGTGATCAGGCTCGCACAAAAACACACCCGCAGGCGTTGCGTCCGGCGTCGGCGACGAGTACGCGCACCGGCGCCCGGCTAACCCGATTGTTGAACAGTCGGCTCACCGGCGATCGGCTAGCCCCAACCGACGCCGTTCGTCGTAAGTTCCTTCGCCGGAGGGTGTGTTTTGCCACGCGGCGAACGGGAATGCCCGACCGGAATGACCGCCCGCCGCCACACTGGGTTCTAGCGCTTCTTGCCTTTCCCGAACTGATCCCCCGCGACGCTTGGCTTGCCGCCGGCGAAATCGATTTCGAGCAGCTTCTCGCTCTCGGCATTCGCGCCGTTTTCGTCCTGAAGCGTCGCCACGATCTTCTTCGTCTTGACGTCCACGAC
>DASXIR010000095.1:0-8512 GCA_036497895.1 Vicinamibacterales bacterium
CGGCGTCCACGTTCGGTGGTCGTCGCTCGATCGCGGAGTAAGACTCGATTTCACGCAGCCCTACTTCATCGCGCCGCACTTCTCGCTGGGCGCCGAAGCCCAGGATTGGTACACCTACACGCCGGCCTACCGCTCGGTGACCATCGGCGCCAAGGCGACCTTGACCCACCGCGAAAATCCGAACACGTCGTGGACGGTCTCGTTCACCAACGAGCACGACAGCAGCACGATCTCCGATACCGTCCTGAACGATCCCTCGCTGAGGAGCAGTCTGATCGCGCTCGGATTGAATCCCGATACCGGCGAGCAGACCGGCACCATCAGCGCGGCGGGCATCGACTTTCAACACTCGACCGCCGACAGTCTGCTGAACGCGCATCACGGCTATCAGTTGTCGCTCCACCTCGAGGACGCCGGCAAGATTCTGGGCGGCAGCTTCAACTTCGTCAACGCGTCCGGCGACGTGCGGCAGTACCTCCCGATCAACGACAACCTCGTGCTCGCCAGCCGGCTGCAGTTCGGCAACCTGCGTCCTGCCGGCGATGACGAGGCCAATATCCCGTTTTCGAAGCGCTATTTTCTCGGCGGCGCCACCAGCGTCCGCGGGTGGGGGCGCTTCGAAATCAGCCCGCTCACAGAGTCCGGGCTTCCGATCGGCGGCGACAGCCTGCTCGCGTTCAGCGAGGAGCTGCGCGCGGCGCTACGGGGAAATCTCGGCGCCGTCTTCTTCCTCGATGTCGGCAATGTCTGGGCGAAGTCATGGGCGTTCGATCTGACCGACCTCCGGTACGCGATCGGACCCGGCCTGCGCTACCAGACACCAGTCGGTCCGCTCCGTTTGGATTTCGGCTATCAGCTCAACCCGATTCCGAACCTCCAGGTCAACGGCGAGCCGCAGACGCGTCGATGGCGGATCCACTTCAGTATCGGACAGGCCTACTGAGGTGAGACGTCTCGTCCACGTTCTGACGATCGTCGCAACCCTGATCGTCGGCGCGGCTGCCGCGGCGGCGATGGTGTCGCAGACGTCGTGGTTCAAGAACTGGCTGCGCGGCTACATTGTCCGGGCGGCGAACGAATACGTGAATGGAACGGTATCGATCGAGCGGCTGGGCGGCAACCTGTTTTTCGGTGTCGAGATGGAAAACGTGGGGCTGTCGATGGATGGCAGCGAGGTGGTGGCGGTCAAGAGTCTGGGGCTCGACTACAACGTGTTCCAGCTGATCGCGCGCGGATTGTCGGTGGACAACATTCGATTGAGTCAGCCGGTGATTTACCTGCGGCGGGACGGAAACGGCTGGGAACTGAGCCGTGTGATCAAGAAGCAGGCGGTCGAAGCCGATCGCAGTGGTCCCGCCCGGCCGGTGTCGATTGACGCAATCAACATCAGCGACGGTTCCGTCATGCTCGATTCGCTGATCGACGCCTCGGACGTCAGGCTGCCGGGGCGAATCGAGCACCTTGATGCCGCGCTGTCGTTCAAGTACGAGCCGGTACGTTATTCGGTTGAGTTTTCGCGCGTGTCGTTTCGATCGTCGGCGCCGGAGATCGCGCTGAACGAGCTGTCGGGCGGCGTGTCGGTGAAAGACGACACCATCTTTCTCGACAAACTCGCGCTGAGAACCGCGAAATCGACTCTGTCGGTGACGGGGGCGGTCCAACAATACCTGAGTCGCCCGGTCTTCAATCTGCGGGTCAGCTCCGACAAATTGTCGCTGCCGGAAATCGCGCAGGTCGTGACTCCGTTGGCTGGAATCCAGCTCGAGCCGTCGTTCAGTCTGAAAGCGGCCGGACCGCTCGATCGATTGAACCTCGAGGCGGATGTGCAATCGTCGGCCGGACGCTTCAGCGGAACGGTCGTCGCGGATCTGCTCGGACCCGGCCAGTCAGTGGCTGGATCCGTCTCGGTGCGGCATCTCGATCTGGCGCCGATTCTGAAGGATCCGAAACAGAAGAGCGACCTCACCGCGGATGCGCGGGTGAACCTGCACGGCGACGCGCTCGCCAACGTCGATGCGCTGCACGGCGATCTCGAATTGGATTCTCCGCGCGTGGCTGTCGCCGGCTACGTCGCTGATCAGGTTCATGCGAAGGCGAAAGTCGATGGTCGCCAGTTAAGAGTCCTCGAAGGCAGAGCCGTCGCGTACGGCGCTCGAGTGACGGCATCTGGCGCCGTCACCCTGCCGGCGCCAGGAACGGCACATCCTGCGACCGTCTTCGACCTGCGCGGCGACGTCGGGCATCTCGATCTGCGCCGGCTGCCCAAAGAGCTCAACCCGCCGCCAGCTGATACCGACGTCAATGCGTCGTATCACGCGGCCGGTTCAACCGGCGCTGGCTCGGAGGCGGACGCGACCAAAGCGCTGGTCAACCTGCGGTTCGAGCCATCGACAATTGCCGGAGCGCGGATTTCGGCCGGTTCCACCGCGAACGTGACGTTTGACGGCCGAAACGTGAGCTACCGCGCCGACGCGACAGTTGCCGGCCTCGATCTGGAGCGTGTCGGAAACGAATTTCGGCTGGCAGCGTTGGCCGACTCCCGTTACGCCAGCCGCATCAACGGTCACGTGACGATGAACGGCCGCGGCACCTCGGCGCACGATCTGGATCTGGCGGCGAACGGCACGGTGAACGAGACGGCGATTCTGGGCGGACAGATCCCGCGTCTCGCTTTCGATGCCACAGTGGCGCAGGACTCGGCCCACGTCAAAGCCGAGGGCGACTTCTCCGGGTTCGATCCAGCGGTGCCGAGCGGAAAGCCCGCGCTGAAGGGAACGCTCGCCGGGTCGCTGACGCTGGATGCGACGCTCCTGAATCTGTCCGGCGGCGTAACCGTGGACAGCGTTCAGGGGGACGCGAGGCTGTCGCTCGCGCCTTCGACGATTGGTGGAGTCGAGTTGACGAGTGCGTCGGTCGATGCCAGCTACCGGGACTCGATCGCTGACGTCCGCACTCTCGAGGCGGTTGGGCCGGACATTCAGCTGACCGCGCACGGAATGGTGGCGCTCGACGAAGCCGGACGTTCCAATCTCCAGGTCCACGCGGAAGCCACCGACCTCGCATCAATCGGCAAGCTCGTCGATGCCCCACTTGACGGCATCGCCAGGGCGGATGCGACAGTCACCGGCAATAGACACGAATTTCAGGCGGCCGGCACTCTCACCGCTGGCGATCTCGCGTATGGCAGCCTCAGTGCGTTGACGGTTGCGAGCAACGTCACCGCGAAGATTCCCGACCTCGATGCGTCCCGTGCGACGATTGACGCCACCACGCATGCCACGTTCATCACGGTCGGCGGGCAGAACCTCAACGAGCTCGAGGCCCGGACGACGTATCGGAATCAGCAGCTGGATTTCGACGCGACCGCGAAGCAGCCGCAACGAACCGCCGCTCTTTCCGGATCGGCGCTGATCCACACCGACCTTCAGGAAATACACCTGAAGCGTTTGAATCTGCAGGCGCAGGGCCAGACGTGGCAGCTTGCCGGCGATGAACCCGCGACCATCCGCTACGCGACGGAAGGCGCCGTGACCGTCGAGCAGGTTGCTCTGTCGAACGGCGACCAGCAAATCGCCGCCGACGGTAGCTTCGGCCGCAGCGGCGACGCCATGACGGTCACGCTGACCAACGTCGATCTCGCCGGCGTCAATGCATTGCTGCTTCGGCCGCCGCAGTTCACGGGCCGGCTCAACGCGTCCGCGAAGCTCGGCGGTACCCGTGCCTCCCCGTCAGTGGACGGAACCTTTGCGGTCACGCAGGGCGGATTCCAGCAGTTCCGCTACGACCGTTTTGACGGCACCGTGCGGTACGCGGGCGCGGGAGTGACGGTCGATACGAAGCTCCAGCAGAGTCCGACGACGTATCTCACCGCGAAGGGATATGTGCCCGCGGCGCTGTGGAAGGGCGGAGACAGTGGCAACGCCGCATCGGCGAGACCGGACGACCGCATCGATCTCCACGTCGAAAGCACGCCGATCGACCTCGGGCTCGTGCAGGGTTTCACCAGCGATGTAAGCAAGGTGACAGGCACGCTGCAGGCAAAGATCGACGTTGCGGGCTCGGCCGGAGATCCTCGTCCTACAGGTACGATCTCAGTGGCTCACGGGGCGTTCACCGCGGTGGACACGGGCGTCGCCTACACCAACATGACCGGCCGACTCGATCTGCTCCCGGACAAGGTTCACATCGACAACCTCTACGTCCTCGACAACCATAACGCCGCGTTGTCGATCACCGGCGACCTGGCGATCCGCGAGGGCCAGATCGGCGGCGTGCAGCTGTTCGTGACCTCGCGCGATTTCAAGATCGTGGACAACAAACTCGGAAACATCCGGATCAACAGCGACCTCGAGATTGCGGGGCAGCTGAGCGCGCCCCGGATCGACGGTGAGCTGGCGGTCAATACCGGCCAGGTCGGCCTCGACGAGGTGCTGTCGCGGCTGAGTGATTCTCCCTATGCCACCAACCAGGTCTCCTACACGAACGACGAGGCGCAACAGTCAGGCAGTCCATTCGATCCGCTGCAGATCCAGGTCCATCTGACCGTTCCAAACGATCTGGTCGTGAAGGCCAACGATCTCCAGGCGCCCGGCGCGCCGATCGGGCTGGGTGCGATCAACGTCACGCTGGGTGGCGATCTCTGGGTCAGCAAGGCGCCGTGGGATCAGGTGCGGCTGGTTGGCCGCGTGAACACGGTGCGCGGCAGCTACGACTTTCAGGGACGCCGCTTCGACATTCTGCGTGACGGGCAGGTCCGGTTCGACGGCACGGACACCCTCGATCCTGCACTCAATGTCCGCACCCAGCGCGTGATTCAGGGCGTCACCGCGAACGTCACGCTCAGCGGCACGCTCACCAAGCCGGTCGTCCTCCTCACCAGCACGCCGCCGCTCGATCAGGCGGACATCCTGTCGCTCATCGTGTTCAACCAGCCGATCAATCAGCTGGGTGAAGGGCAGCAGACGTCGGTGGCGGCGCGCGCCCAGCAACTTGCCACCGGTGCGGTCGCGGGCGAGGTCGCCCAGTCGATCGGTAAGGTGCTCGGCGTCGACACCTTTGAGATCGGCACCGCGCCTGAGAGCGGAGCGGCGGCGCACATCACGGTGGGGCAGCAGGTTGGCAAGAACCTCTATGTCAAGGTGGAACAGGACGTCGGCGATCAGAACCAGACCAGTTTCATCGTCGAGTACGAGCTGACGAAGTGGCTGCGGCTCCGCACCAATTTCCTGCAAGGATCACCCACGACTCAGCAGCTCTTTCAGCGCGCGGCAGACAGCGGCATCGACCTGCTGTTCTTCTTCAGCTACTAGTCTAGACGGCTGCGACACTCAACGAGGCCGTCGCGCACGCTGGAGAAAGATTGATGGACTTCGGTGCGGCGGTGGCTACGCCGTCGCCAGCGACGCGACCTGGACTCGTGCGTCGTTGAAACAGGCACCGTCGCCGATGTCGGTCAGCGTGTCCGGGACGAGCGAGGTGCCGGTCAGGTTGTTTCGGGTGCTGCGGCGCCAGATGCCCTTGGGCAGGCTGACGGTCCCGCAGCGGATCGCCGGCTCGACAGCCAGAGGCACGTGTACTTCGCCGAGCTCGTTGAAGACCCGCACCAGATCCCCTTCGTGCAAGCCTCGCATTCTTGCATCATCCGGGTGCATGAGCAGCTTGACGTCCAGTCGCGGGAGCTCGGCAAGCGTCGAGCTGATGGTGCGCTCGCTGGCCGGCGAGATCAGCGTGAGCGGGAAGCGAGCGGTGGCGGGATCGGGCTGGAACCGATAGAGACCCATCGGTGCACTCGATTCGAGCGCGGCCGGGAAGAAATCGACCTTGCGATTCGGTGTGTTTGGAAACACGTCCACGAACTGAATCGGCGCCGGTCCGCAGGGTGGCGTCGGCATCGTCCCGGCGCCCAGATCCGACCCGATCGTGCCCGGCAGTTCTCCCAGCACTTTGACCATGAGATCCAGTTCGCCTTTGGGCTCGTCTTCCGACAGCAGGCCCAGGCGGGCGGCCAGCGCCCCGAAGACGTCGGCATTCGTCCGAGATTCGCCGACCGCATCAATCACGGGCCGGCCAAGGTCCATGGTGATCGACCCGTAACCCTTGGCGAAATCATAGCCTTCGAAGAACGTGGTGTTCGGCAGCAGCACGTCAGCGTAAAGGGCGGTGTCGGTCATCACCTGTTCGAACACCACCGTGAAGAGGTTCTCGCGCTCGAGTCCCTTCAACACGCGCCGCTGATCTGGTACGGTTGCGGCCGGGTTGCAGTTGTAAACGAACAGCACGTTGACCGGCGGATCGTCGTACTCGGTCAGCGCGCGCCCGAGCTTGTTCATGTTCACGAGCCGCGTGGTCGTTTCAGGCGTGCCGATCCAGGTCCGCTCGACATTCCAAGACGAGGAGTTGCTCATCGAGTAGCCGCCGCCGCGGACACCGAACTTGCCGCCGACACTCGGCAGCGCCAGAATCGCCATTGCGGCGTTGCCGCCGTTTCGGTTTCGCTCGAGCCCCCAGCCGCAGCGAATCAGCGCGGGCGTGCTCGTCGCATAGAGCTCCGCAACGCGTTCGATCGCGGACGCCTCCAGACCCGAAACCTCCGCCGCGCGCTCGAACGTCCACGGTTCAGCGCGTTCACGCAAGGCGTCCGCTCCCGTGGTGTGCTCGTCCATGAATGCCTGCGCCGCCCGGCCAGTCGTAAACAGATGACGATGGATGGCGAGCGCGACCACGACGTCAGTCCCGGGTTTGATCGGCAGGTGCACGTCGGCTGACTTCGCCAGCGACGTCGTCCGCGGATCGACCACGACCAGCGTGGCGCCGCGCTTCTGGGCCTCCCGGACGTACGGAATGATGTGAATGCCGGACGCCGAGGGGTTCACGCCCCAGAGAATGATCAGCTTCGCTTCCGGATAGTCCGCGTACACCACCGACGGCATCTTGCCGTACAGCGCCATATTGGCCGCGCCCGTTGGAGCGGCGCAGAGCGTGCGGGCCAGTCGCGAGGTTCCGAACCTGCGCCACAACTGCGCGTCGATATTGTCCTGGGTCAGCAGGCCGTTGGAGCCGCCGTACGAGTACGGAAGAATCGATTCACCGCCGAACTTCGCTTTGGCCTCCTCGAAGCGAGTGGCGATCAGCTCGAGCGCATCGTCCCACGTGGCGCGCTTGAACGTGCCGCCGCCTTTGCGTCCGGTGCGGACCATTGGATACAGCAGGCGATCGGGCCCGTAGATCCGCTGATCGAACTTGCGAACCTTGGCGCAAATGTAGCCGTCAGTGACCGGATTTTTGTGCGAGCCGTCGATGGTGACGATTTTACCCATCTGAACCGTGACCGCCAGACTGCAGGCGTCGGGACAGTCGAGCGGACATGCCGTCTCGACCACAGTGGTCGGACCGCCAAGCGCTCGATCATCCGCACGGTTGCGTTTCCGCGATGGAGCCATGCCGATACAATAACATTTCAGATGCGGCAGGTCGTGATTCTCGGTGGCGGATTCGGCGGACTGAACGCTGCGCGCGCGTTCGCGGGCGCGAACGTCGGTGTCACGCTGATCGACCATCACAACTACCATCTGTTCCAGCCGCTGCTCTACCAGGTCGCGACCGCCTCACTGTCGCCAGGTGATGTCGCATCACCGATCCGCTGGATTCTGCGAAGGCAGAAAAATGTCGAGGTGCTGCTCGCCGAGGCACGCCGGATCGATCCGGTCAACAAGCGCGTCGCCCTCGATCGCGGTTCGATCGCCTACGACGATTTGATCGTCGCAACCGGAGCCGCCCACTCGTACTTTGGTCATCCCGAATGGGAATCGCGCGCGCCCGGACTCAAGACGCTGGACGATGCGCTGGAGATGAGACGACGGGTGCTGCTGGCGTTCGAAGCAGCTGAACGCGAGACCGATCCGGCGAAGCAGCGGCGCCTGCTGACATTCGTGATCGTGGGCGGCGGGCCGACCGGAGTCGAACTGGCTGGTGCACTCGCCGAGATCGCGCGCCAGTCGCTGGTCCACGATTTTCGCCGCATCCGGCCCGAATCGGCGCGGATCATTCTGCTCGAGGGCAGTGCCTACGTGCTGCCGCCGTTTCCCGATCCACTGCGCGACCGGGCGCGGCGCTCGCTCGAGCGGCTTGGCGTCGAGGTGCGGACCGACGCCATCGTCGTCGGGATCGACGCGGACGGCGTCACCGTGAAGCCGTCCGAGCACATCTCGGCGGAAACAGTATTGTGGGCGGCTGGCGTGGAGGCGTCGCCGCTCGCGAAATCGCTCGGCGTCCCGCTCGATCGCGCCGGACGGGTTACTCCTGAGCCGACGCTCGCGCTCGGCGCGTATCCCAACGTCTACGTGATCGGCGATCTCTGTGCGTTCACGCAGGACGGCAGGATGCTGCCTGGCCTTGCTCAGGTCGCGATGCAGGAAGGAACGCAGGCCGGCCGCAACGTGCTGCGGGCCCACGAAGGAAAGCCGCTCGAGTCGTTCCGCTATCGCGATTACGGCATCATGGCGACCATCGGCCG
>DASXIR010000096.1:0-10204 GCA_036497895.1 Vicinamibacterales bacterium
CACACGCCCCGCATAGTCGCGGCGGCGGGGCGTGTGGCCCGATCGTCTCCCGCTCGGCGCATATCGAGCAATCCGAGCGTGCCGCGCAAGCCGTTAACGCGTCGGCGTCACGAACGGCCGCGACCGACGCGTCGTCTTCGCCCCTTCGGCCAAGTTCGAGCATGGGCTCATACTGACCGAGGCCTTCGGCGCCGTCGTCATCACGACAGCCACGCGACGGAGCGCTGCGGCACTGGCAACGCAACGGCCATGTAACTTCCTTGCAACAGTGACGGCATGCCAGCACCATCATGTTCAGGTGTGGACCACCCGTTAAACGGTGGTTTCAGTACGCGCTGGCCTGGCAGCACGCAGGAACCGCGACAAGACGAGGTGATGGTCTCCGCATGTCGGCCAGAGATCTTCGCGCTTTGAACGCCTATTACGTCGTTGCGAGACCGGTGTATCTCGTCGGCGTCGCGCACGAAGGCCGCTCGAATCGAGTTCCTGGTCGCTCTTCGCGCAACGAGCCCGGCGATCGAACTTATGGTGGCCTCTCGACACATCGCAATGAGTGGCGCGCCGGTGGTGGATATCCGAGCAATTTATGCGCTCGGTGCGCAGCACCACAAGTCAACACTCGACTTGAGTGCCTTGACGTTTCCAGTCGCACGTTCAGCGCTCTTCGGACTCCCCGTGCTGGCAAAGAATGGACTGGTGCGAGAACTATCAGTTCAACAGGTCCATCGAATTGGTTCGCACGTTCTCTTCGTCTCCCGTATTGAGAGTGAGACTGGACGTACCGACGAACAACTCGCCCACGTTAGCGGAATGTACGCAGAGCGGCTGAGGCGGGAGGAGCATCCACTGAAATCGCTTGAGTAACGACCAGCCTTTCGGCAGCGACGTCGGTCTGACGGCAGGTCAAATTATCCGCGCAACGCATCGAGCGGGTTCGTTCGCGTCGCGCGCCATCCGGGCACCACACACGCGAGCACTGACGCGACCGCGACCATCAGCATGGCCGAGACAAATGCCACTGGATCGCGCGGGCCCACTCCATAGAGAAGATAGCCAAGCAGCCGCGTGAACTGCAGGGCCGCGCCCGTGCCGATGACGATGCCGGCGGTGGTCAGCACCAGCCCTCTGGCGAGAACGAGCCGCAGCAGTTCCGCCGGTCCGGCACCGAGCGCCATCCTGAGCGCGAGTTCGCGGCGACCCTGCGCCACAATCGACGCCATCACTCCATAGAGACCGATTGCTGCGAGCACGAGCGCCACGCCGCCGAACGCGACCAACATCGTGACCGCAACGCGTTGAGCAGCCGTCGTGCGATCGATCTGCTCGCGCATCGTGATCACCTCCGACGGTGAGACGTTTGCATCCAGCCGGTGAATCTCGCGCACGAGCGCCGGCGCCAGCGCGGCCACGCTCGCCGTCGTTCGCACCTGCAACGCGGTGGTCGCCGTGAAGTGCTGCCGAAGAGGAACGTAGAAAAACGGCTGCGGGCGTTCGAGCAGGTTGTGATATCTGGCGGCTGCGGCGACGCCGACGACCTGCAGCCACTGGCCTTTCAGCTGCAGGCGTCGGCCGACAGCCTCGCGTCCGGGCCAGAACTGCCTCGCCAGCGTCTCGTCCACAATCGCGACCGGCAAGGTCCGCTCGTCGTCCGCTCGGGTGAACTCTCGACCGGCGACGAGCGGAATGCCTGTCGTTGCCAGAAAGCCCGGGCCGATCTCGTTGTACTCGAACGTCGGCTGTTGGTCCGGCGGGGGCACGTAGCCGTCGATGGCCACCGCCGCAGTCGAGTAGGTGCGATAGCTGAACGGCGTCATGCGGGATAACGCAGCCGACTCGACGCCGGGGATCGCCTGTACCCGGTCGATCAACTCGTCCTGGAACGTCTTCGCGCGTGACGGATCGTAACCCGACGTGAACAGATCGACCGACGTCGTCACCAGCCGGTGCGCGTCGAAACCAGGACTGGCATCACGAACCGCCAGCATGCTCCGAATCAAGAGGCCCGCGCCAATCAGCAGCGCGCAGCTGAGCGACACCTGCACGATCACAAGCGTGGAACGAACCCTGTTGCTGCGTGGGCCCACTACACCACCCGACTCAGCCCGCAGCGCAGCGGCAAGATCGATCTTGCTGGTCAACAGCGCCGGGACGAGAGCGAACAGCAACGTCGCTGCCGCGCACACGACCGCACTGGCCACGAATACGCGCCAGTCGAGTTCGCCGGTCAGATGCATCGCGACACCGCGCGGTGGCGTCACGAACACCAGCGCATCGCGCAGCCAGCGCGCCAAAATCAGGCCACCGGCACCGGCCAACGCGGACAGCATGACGCCCTCGGTCAGCAGTTGCTTCACGATCCGCGCGCGGCCGGCGCCGATCGCCAGCCGGACCGTCAGCTCACGCTGACGGCCGAACGCGCGAACGAGCAGCAGATTACCGACGTTGGCGCAGGCGATGAAGAGCACTGCGGTCACGACCAGGAGGGCGATGACAAGCGTCGGCTGCAGCACGGTCGCACCGTTGAACGGCGTCTGCCACAGCGGCCACAGTTTGATGCCCCGTCCGCGGTTCGTATCCGGGTATGCCTTCTCGAGTTGTTCTGCAATGGCAGACAGATCGGCCTGCGCGCGTTCGATCGACACACCGGGCTTCAGTCGCACGAACCCCTCGATCCACCGGGCGCTCCGATCCTCGAGCGCGTACAGGCCCGAGTCGAACTGCGGCTGCATGGATGCCGGGACCCAGAACTGAAAGGCGTAGCCGACGAATGTGCCGTAGAACCCTTCCGGCGCGACCCCGACGATGGTGTGCGGGAGCCCGCTGAGCAGCTGCGTCCGTCCGATCACCGCCGGGTCGCCGTGAAAGCGATCGCGCCAGAGTTGATAGCTGATCACCGTCACCGGGTGGGCATTCCGCCCGACGTCCTCGCCCGTTTCGAAGCCGCGCCCGAGGATTGGATGAATGCCGAGCGCGTCGAAGTAGTTGGCGGAGACCATGCTCCCTGCCACCCGCTCGGCACGATCGCCGACACTCAACGTCGTGCCGGTGATGTGTTCGGCGATAAACGCGTCGATCGACGTGCTCGCGCGCTCCATGTCGCGCCAGTCGGGCCACGACACGCCGGAGCGATCCGACGTCCCGCGGCTTGTGGAGGTCACCGCAACCAGACGGTCCTGGCCGGCGACGAGTGGAAAGGGACGGAACATGATGCCTTCGATCCAGCTGAACACCGCGGCGTTTGCGCCGATGCCGATGGTGAGGCAGAAGATCGCCAGCAACGAGAATCCTGGGCTGCGCAGCAGCAGCCGACCCGAGTACGCAATGTCGCGGCGCAGATCGTCGATCCAGCGAAACATGTCGGCGTCGAGCGTGCGTTCCCTGACAATCGAGGTTGCGCCGAATTGTCGCTGGGCCGCCTGGCGCGCGTCTTCCGGCGTGAGGCCCTCGCGCTCGTATCGTTCGCGGAGCGCATCGATGTGAAACCGATGCTCCTCCTCGAAATCGTCGTCTCGCCGCGACCACGTATTGCGCAGGCGACGCAGCCAGCCCATGGACGTTTCTCCTATGCGTAGCGCAGGAACTTGCCGATCGCTTTGGTCAGGCGCTCCCACCTGGCGTGCTCTTCGGCGAGTCGCTTCTCACCCGCTCTGGTCAGCCGGTACATCCGCGCGCGCCGATTGTTCTCGGTCGTCTGCCAGTCGGCGCGGATCCAACCGAGGTGCTCCATCCGGTGGAGCGCCGGATAGAGTGAGCCTTCTTCGACCCGCAACATGTCGTCGGAGATCGACTGAATGTGCGCGGCGATACCGTATCCATGCTGCGGACTGCGGCCCAGCGTCGTGAGCACCAGCAAGTCGAGTGTCCCCTGAAGCGCGTCCGCTTTGCGGCGTGCCAGCATTACCCTAGAACTCTAGGTAATGACCCGCCCGGAGTCAAGTCGACCGGGGGCGCTGAAGGCTTGCTGCGGCAATGCTCGGAGCCATGTGATAATGAGCCCCGGCTTTACTGAAAGGACCTCTGATGTCAGCGCTTTCTACCCGCTCTGGCCTGTCCACCGCGCTTGGCGTGTCGCTGGTTGCCGCAGGGTGGCTGTCGCTCTCCGCGCAGCAGGCACCGCCGGCCGACGACGCCTTCCATGAAGCCATCCGGAACGACAATCTCGCCGCGTTGAAGACGCTCGTCGCCGACCGCGGCGCCAACGCCCGCGGAACCTCGGGCCTCTCGCCTCTGACGCTGGCGGTTGGGTTCGGGAGTCCGGCGGCAGTGACGATGCTGGTGGACGCCGGCGCCCTCGTCAACCCCGAGGGTGGCGGCCTGACGCCGCTGCATCTGGCCTGGCGTGATGCCGGGATGACGCGGCTTCTCCTAGCACACGGGGCGAACCTCGAAGCGAAAAGCGGCAGAGGGCGCACGCCTCTGCTCATTGCCGCCTCTTCTGCCAACACCACGACCGAGGTGATCACGCAGCTGCTCGACAAAGGCGCGAACGTGAACGCGGCGGACAACGGCGGCATCACGCCGCTCATCTCTGCTGCGGCTACCGGCAACAGCGCGGTCGCGAAGCTTCTGTTGGAACGCGGCGCCGAGCCGAACATCACCGCCAAGGATGGGCCGATTTCGACGGCGTTGCAGGGCGCTGCGACCAACGGTGACGTCGAGCTGACGCGCCTGCTGCTTGCGCGCAAGGTCGACCTGACCGCTGTCAGCCCGGACGGTTCCGGTCGTGCGAAAAACGGCGTCATCGCGTTCGGGCATGTCACCGCGCTGCATCTGGCCGCAGCGGGACGAAGCGTCGAAGTCGTCCGCCTGCTCCTCGAAGCCGGAGCAGTCGTGGACGCGCTGGACATGCGTGGGATGACGCCGCTGATGTTCGCAGTCGCGACCGACCATCCCGAGCCGCGGATCGCGCAGCTCCTCGTATCCGAAGGCGCAAGCTTGACGATTGCCACGCCGCAAGGCGAAACCGCGATCGACTGGGCGCGCAAATACAACGACCCGATCGTGCTGAAAGCGCTCGGCGTCCGCGCCGCTCCGGTTTCGACACTGGAGCCTGTGGTCGTTTCAAGCGGCGCTTCAACCGGCGCGCCAGTGGTTTCAGTCGGCGGGTCAGCCGGTACACTCCGCACACCGCGCGAAGCGGTCGAGCTCAACCTTCCGCTGCTGCGGACCGGCTCGGCGCGAATGCTGAAAGACGGTGGTTGCACCGCGTGCCACGCGCAGCCGATGGTGACGATGACGACGACGATCGCCGCACGGCGCGGCTGGCAGGCCGACCCTGCTCCGGACGCGATGACCCAGGTGCAACAGCACGTCAGCGGCGCACTGCAGAGCATGTTGCAGTTCACCGCGGCCGGCGGAGCACCCGAAGCGGAGCTTTATTCCGCGCTTGCGTTGCAGGTGGCCGGCGCCCCTGCGGGGATGCCCACCGACGGCTTGATGTATTACCTCGCCGGCACCCAATCGCTCGAGGGTTTCTGGCATCGCCCGGCATCGCCAAATCGGGCGCCGATTCAGGACGGCGACGTCAGCCGTACGGCCCTGGCCGTCAACGCGCTGGCCCACTGGGCGGTCCCGGCGCGCAAGGTGGAACTGGCCGCGAGAATCGAGCGAGGCGCGGCCTGGCTTGCCGCGCAGGAACCGGCCTCGACCGAAGACCGCGTCATGCAGCTGCTCGGTCAGCAGTGGGCGGGCGCGCCGATTAAACAGCGCGACGTCAGGATCAAGCAGCTGCTCGCCTTACAGCAAGCCGATGGCGGCTGGTCGCAGAACCCGCACCTGGCCACGGACGCGTACGCGACCGGCGAAGTGTTGTACGCGCTCGCCGAACTCAAAGTCGCAGCGGCGGCGCCCATCCAGCGGGCCATTGCGTTTCTGCTCCGCACACAGCAGAAGGACGGCACCTGGCACGTGAAGTCACGAGCGATGCCGATCCAGCCGTACTTCGAGAGCGGCTTCCCCTACGAACACGACCAGTGGATCTCGTTCAGCGGCACCGCGTGGGCCGACATGGCCCTGGCCATGACCGCCCCGGCCGACCCTTCGTCCGGGACCGGCGCGCCGAAATAAACAACACTGAGCGAGGCAGCGGCACTTCTCAGAGCCTGAACAGCGGACGTGCCAGCGCCATCCCTGGCCATGGCACGCCCGCCATCATCGCCAGCACCGCCATCCCGAAGCAGATGAACCGTCCGTTACGTCGTCTCGGCGTTGCCGGTTCGCCCATTGCGAACACGCGCCCGGCACGCACCGCCACGATCGCAGCGACCATCGTCGCCACGTGCGTGAACGTCCAGAAGCGCAGGGCCGGATCCCGCAATGCGAGGCTCACGTTGCTCATGCCCTCGCTGCTGTACGGGCTGAGGCCGAAGTACAACAGCAGGCCGAGCAGGATCTGAACATCGAAGGCCATCATGAACAGCCAGTCCCACCTCAGACCTCGCGGGCGTTCACCCGTATCACCACGATCGAGGAAAGCGTTGACGGTGGTAGCCGCTCCGAGAAGCAACACGAGCCACCGGCACCAGGAATGGATTGTCAGCACCGCTGGATACACAAGGGTCCTTTCACATTACCTTCCACTGTCGGCCCGCATTGCCGACGAGCGCCACAAACGCCACCACCGTGCGATCGGCGTGACCACCATCGATCCGCACCGCCACGCGAACAGGAAGGGCGCGAACAACAACATCAACAGCGCCAGAATCAGACCGTCGATCGCCACCGTCCATCGGCGGACTGCCTGAAAGACAGGCGCGCACCCGATCGCCGCGGTGACGAGCACGAGCCACACCTCCGGCGCAACCGTCGGCGGGCGACCCAGGGCTGACGAGTTCTGGCCGGCCAACGCTTTGAAGAACAGCAGCACCCCATCGAGCGTCTGACCGCGCAGGATCACCCAGCCGGCCATGACTGCCACGAGAACATAGACGTGACGTGCGAATATCGGGAGGCGCTGGACGAGGGCGCCGATCCCGGTGCGTTCCGCGAGGATCAGCGCAGCTTGGTACACGCCCCACGCTACGAACGACCAGCCGGCGCCGTACCAGATTCCGCATAGCAGGATCACGACCGCCTCGCGCATCGCGGGCGTCAAGGCGCTGCGGTCACCGTCCAGTGATAGCGTCGCGTACTCGCGAAACCACGCGGACAGTCCGAGGTGCCAGCGCTGCCAGAATTCCCCGACCGTCTGTCCGACATAGGGCCAGCGGAAATTCTCCTGCAGACGGATGCCGACCATCCGGGCCAACCCGAGTCCCATGTCGGAATAGCCGGAGAAGGCGTAGTAGATCTGCAGTGTAAAACTGGCCAGCCCCAGCCAGGCCGCAAGCGCATTCAGACCGACAGGCCGCAGCGCGAACGCCGAATCCGCTTCGCGACCGGCCAGTTCGGCGACGACGAACACTTTCCAGACGCCGATGACCAGCCGCCGTACGCCGTACGAGTAGTCGCTGAGGCTGGGCCAGCCGTGGGCCAGTTGCGGTGCGATCCCGCGATAGTTCACCGGGCCGCCGGCGATCATCGGCAACAACATCAGATGGACCGCAAGCTGACATCGACTGTGGTTGGCAACAACGCGGCGTCGGTAGACGTCGACGACGTAGGAGATGCCGTGAAAGGCGAAGTAAGAGACACCGAACGGAACGAGAAGGCCGACGCTGCCGCGCGGCCGGACGATCGTCAGGCCCGCGCGCACAATCGCCGCAACCATGGCGAGGTGAACGGCAACCGCTGCGACGAGCCAGACACGGGCCTGAAGCCCGCGCGAGGACTGATGGTCTTCTCGATTGACCGCACGTTCGATCGCAAAGGCGATCGCGTGTGTGAACAGGACGAAGCCGAGAAGAACGACAGCCAGCACCGCTCCGCCCATGACGAATGCCATGGCGAGACCCGCGATCGACAGGAACACGGATGTATCGAAACCGTCACCGCGTCGTGGCTGGACCACGAGCGAAACCATCAGAAGAACCGGCGCGAGGAAAACGGGAACGAGGATCGAGACCCAGAATGGTTGAGTGAAGAACACGCCTCGAGGATGCTATCGTGCCGCCTTCGTTCGGACAAGGAGAGTCGAGTGGCGTCGGCGCACTTGCGATATCATCCGCGCGCAGGGGAGGCAACAAATGAATCGACGTCAGGCGATCTGTGGAATTGCGGCCGCGACGGTGGCGGTTCCGCTCGCACTCAAGGCCGACGAGGTGTCGAACTGGGCGGCCTGGTGGGAACGTTCGAAGAAGTACACGATGCTCATCGCAGATGCCATGCCGGCCGCGGACTACAACTTTGCGCCGTTCGGTTCAGGCACTGCGGAAGCAGTACGATCGGGAGACGGCGCCCGAACCTTCGGGCAACTGATGCAGCACATCGGCGGGGCCGAGGGCTTTTACCTCGGACGTTTCGGCAAGGGCGGCGCTGCGCCAACACCGCCGGCAAACGACACCAGCAAGGACGCGACGATCAAGTATCTGAACGCCGTCCTCGACTGGTCGATCGCGGTCGTCAAGCAACTGACGCCGGCCGATCTCACGAACACGGTCACCGCTGGACGAGGCGCGCCGATGACGGGGCTGGATGCGCTGTTTAACGCGATGGTCCACACCGCGCATACGCGCGTCTACAGCGACATGTATCTGCGCAACAAGGGCGTCAAACCGCCGACGTACGCAGTGTAAGAGCGCCGGAAGGCCCGACGGCCGGCTGAAGCCGGCCACTACGGAACCAGTCACTGCCGTAGTGTCCGCCTTCAGGCGAACCGCGACGTACGGGCACCGCGGCGTCAAGAAGGCCGTCAGTGACTGACGGCCCTCTCAATCACATCACAGCTTGGCCGTCACGGCCTTGACCTCGGTGTAATTCGTCAACACTTCTCCACCCATCTCGCGTCCCCAGCCAGACTGTTTGTATCCGCCGAATGGAAGGGACGCGTCGAACACGTTGTGGCAGTTGATCCAGACCGTGCCGGATCGAATCAGCCGCGCCAGCTTGTGCGCCTTGCTGATGTCCTTCGTCCACACGCTCGAGGCCAGCCCGTAGACGCTCTCGTTTGCCTGCTTGGCGATGTGCTCGAGATCGTTATCGTCAAAGGGCTCGGCACACACCACTGGCCCGAAGATTTCCTCCTGCACGATCTTCATCGTCGGTTTCGTGTTGGTGAACACAGTCGGCTCGACGAAGTAGCCACCGTTGTCACCGACCTTCCTGCCGCCAGCCACGAGCCGTGCGCCTTCCTTGACGCCGGCATCGATGTAGCCGGTGACGCGCTGGTACTGTTCGTCGGAGACGAGCGGCCCCATGTTGGTGTCGGGATCGAGACCCGATCCGACTTTGATTTTCTTCGCGGCAGCGGCGACGCCTTCCAGCACCTGATCGAACACCGATTTGTGGGCGTACAAACGCGAGCCGGCACAACAGCACTGACCGTGGTTGAAAAATATCGCGCTCGCCGCGCCGGGAATCGCTGCCTCGATGTCGGCGTCGCCGAAGACGATGGTCGGCGACTTGCCACCGAGCTCGAGCGAGACCTTCTTGAGGTTGCCGGCGGCGGCGTGGACGATCAGCCTGCCGACCTCGGTGGATCCGGTGAAGGCAATCTTGTCGACATCGCTGTGTGCCGCGAGCGATGCGCCGGCAGTCTCGCCGTACCCCGCGAGGATGTTGACGACGCCTTTCGGGAACCCGGCCTCCTGAAACAACTCGCCCAGGCGCAGGGCGCTGAGGGGCGTCTGCTCAGCGGCCTTCAGCACAACGGTGCAACCCGCCGCCAGCGCCGGCGCAAGCTTCCACGCCGCCATCAACAGCGGGAAATTCCACGGGATGATCTGACCGACCACCCCGACCGGCTCCCGGACCGTGTAGGAGAGATAGTCGTTCGGCGCCGACCACGGAATCGTGGTTCCGGTCATTTTCGTTGTCCACCCGCCCATGTAGCGGAAAATGTCCACGGCCAGCGGCACGTCTGCCACACGGGCAACGGCCAGCGGCTTGCCGTTGTCGATCGACTCGAGCTCGGCGAACTCCTCGAGGTGCTGCTCGAGCAGGTCCGCGAGTTTCCACAACAGCCGCCCGCGCTGAGAGCCAGTCATCTTCCGCCATGGCCCTTCGTCGAACGCACGCCGCGCTGCCTTGACCGCGCGATCGACGTCTTCGCGATCGGCTTCGCCCACCTGCGCCATCACGGCGCCGGTGGCCGGGTTGTAGACGGGAA
>DASXIR010000097.1:0-7366 GCA_036497895.1 Vicinamibacterales bacterium
GACGACGGTCGCGGAAACCAGACAGTCCGGCTGAAGCCGGACACTACACCGGACGGGACGACCCATGCGGTAGCGTCCGGCTTCAGCCGGACCGGGCCAACGACGCGACACTTCACATTCGCAACCGACGAAGGGCCGCGCCGCGAAACGTCCGCGGCGGCGCTGGCCAAACTGCGCCCGGCGTTCCGCGCCGACGGCACGGTCACCGCCGGGAACTCGTCGCAGACCAGCGACGGCGCATCTGCAGTCGTGGTCACGTCGGCGGCACACGCGCGCGAGGCGGGACTGACGCCGCTGGCCCGCTTCGTTGCTTTCGCCACCGCCGGGGTCGAGCCCGAGCGCTTCGGCATCGGCCCGGTGCCGGCCGTTCACAAGGTGCTGAAGCTGGCTGGGCTCAGGCTGGATCAGATCGATCTCGTCGAGTTGAACGAAGCGTTCGCCTCGCAGGTGCTGGCCTGCCTGCAGCAGTTGCCGATCGATCCCGAACATTTGAACGTCAACGGGGGCGCCATCGCGCTCGGACATCCGCTCGGCTGCACCGGCGCAAAGCTGACGACCACCCTGCTCTACGAAATGAAGCGCCGAGCCGCGCGCTACGGCCTGGTGACGATGTGCGTGGGCGGCGGCATGGGGGCCGCCGCCATTTTTGAGAGAATGTGAGTCATGGCCACATCAACTGCTCCCGAAACAGTGCGGGTCCTGCGCGGCGGCGAGTGGCTCGTGGAGCCGACGAGTGCCGCGGCGGTCTTCACTCCAGAGCGCCTCACCGATGAGCACCGTCTGATTGGACAGACGGCGCAGCAATTCGTGGAAGGCGAAATCCTGCCGGTGCTCGATCGGCTCGAGCAGAAGGACTGGACGCTGGCGCGCACGCTCGTCAAGCGCAGCGGCGACCTCGGACTGCTCGGGGTCGACGTGCCCGAGGCTTACGGCGGTGT
This sequence comes from Vicinamibacterales bacterium, assembly GCA_036497895.1. GTDB lineage: Bacteria > Acidobacteriota > Vicinamibacteria > Vicinamibacterales > CAVVIG01 > CAVQFC01. Next base: position 939 of record DASXIR010000097.1, read on the forward strand.
CGGGCTCGACAAGGTGAGCTCGCTGGTCGTCAGCGCGAAGATGGCGAGCGCCGCTTCATTCGGCGCGACCTTCGGTGCGCAGGCCAACCTCACGGTGATCCCCCTGTACCTCTTCGGCAGCGAGGCACAGAAACAGAAATACCTGCCCGCTCTCCTCAACGGCGACATCGTCGGCGCCTATGGCCTGAGCGAATCCGGATCCGGATCCGATGCGCTCGGTGCGCGCACGCGTGCGACCCGTCAGCCTGACGGATCGTTCGTCCTCAACGGCGAGAAGATGTGGATCACCAACGGCGGCTTCGCCGACCTGTTCGTGATTTTCGCCAAGGTGGACGGCGAACAGTTCACGGCGTTCCTGGTCGAGCGCGGCTGGGGAGTGAAGAGCGGCAAGGAAGAACACAAGATGGGCCTCCACGGCTCGTCGACGACGGCGCTGATCTTTCAGGACGTGAAAGTTCCCGCCGAAAATGTGCTCGGCGAGATCGGCAAAGGTCACAAGGTCGCGTTCAACGTGCTGAATTTCGCGCGGTTCAAACTCGGCGCGATGGCCGCGGGAGGCGCGATCGCCGCGATCGGCGAGAGCGCCAAGTACGCGGCGACCCGGCGTCAGTTCGGGCAGCCGATTGCCAACTTTGGAGCGATTAAGTTCAAGCTGGGCGAGATGGTGGTCCGGACCTACGCGATCGAAAGCCTGCTGTACCGGACTGCCGGCCTGGTGGACCAGCGCATCGACGGAACGCCGCACGCCGAGACCGACGGCGGACCGGCCCTGGCCGCGTTCGAGGAATATGCCGTGGAAGCCTCGATCGCGAAGGTCGCCGGCAGCGAGACGCTGAATTACGTCCTCGACGAGAATATTCAAATCCACGGCGGCAACGGTTACGTTCACGACTACCCGGCGGAACGTCATTTCCGGGACGCGCGGGTCAACCGCATTTTCGAAGGCACCAACGAGATCAACCGCCTGCTGATTCCCGGCATGCTGATCCGGCGGGCGCTCAAAGGCGAGCTGCCGCTCATTCCGGCGGCGAAGGCACTTCAGGACGAGCTGCTCGGACCACCGGGACTGCCGGCCGATGACGAGGGCACGTTGGCCGGCGAGATGCGCGCGGTGGCTGCTTTCAAGAAAACCGCGCTGATGGTCTACGGCCTGGCGATGCAGACCTACGGCGCCAAGCTCACCGACGAACAGGAAGTGCTGATGCAGCTCGCCGACATCACCATCGACGTGTTCAGTGCGGAGAGCGCCACGCTCCGTGCAATCGCGGCGGCGGACGCGAATGCCCCGCGCGCGTCCCTGCACGCCGATGCTGCACGAGTCTTCGTCAACGACGCCGCGATGCGCATCGAAATCACCGCTCGGCAGGCGCTCGCGTCCATGCTCGACGGCGACACGCTCAGGACGATGCTGGCGGGGCTGCGGCGGGTGCTGAAAATCGCACCGATCAACACGGTGGTTGCACGCCGGCGTCTTGCCGACGCGACGGTCGAGCGCGGAGGCTATCCGATTGCGTAATAGACAGAAACGGGGTGCGGGGCGCGGGGTGCGACGTGCGCGGTGCGGCATGCGAGGTGCGGCGTGCGAGGTGCGGCCCTGACGCAGGCTGCCCGCCAGTGTCGCGCGGCCCTTTCAGGGCCGCGGCGAATGGCTCTGGCGACCACGATCGTCGCCGTGGCCATCGCGGCGATCGCGTGTACGCCGCCGGCGCCCGATCAACGTGACTACGCGACCAGAATCGAAGCCGCCCGCGCTTCCAAGGACGCCGAGTTCGCGCGCAGCGACGATCCGATTCCGACCGCGCGACACGCACAGTTCCTGCCGCTGGCCTATTTCCCCGTCGATCCGGATTACAACGTGCCGGGCACGCTGCTGCCGGTGACCGATTCGACGATCTACGAGATGCCAACGTCCACCGGCGCGAACCGCAAGATGCGGCGCGTCGGCACCCTCGCCTTCACGCTCAAAGGTCAGGAGATGAAGCTGCTCGCGTTCAACGAAGTCGGTACCGACCCGTCCTCGCTGTTTGTCGCGTTCAGCGATCTGACCAACGGCACCGAAACCTACGCGGCCGGCCGCTTCATGGACATCACGCGGAATGCGACGGGCATCTACGAAGTGGATTTCAATCGCGCTTACATTCCCTACTGCTACTACAACCCCACGTACGAATGCCCGTATCCGCCACCCGAAAACCGGCTCAAGATTCCGATTCGTGCGGGCGAGAAGATGAAAAGTTAGGTGAGCGAGAGTGCCGTTGCGTGCCATTGTTTTTGACTTCGACGGCGTCATCGCCAACAGCGAGCCGCTGCACTACCTCGGCTTCCGCGACGTGCTCGACGCGGAATCGGTGGCGTTGACCGAGGACGTCTACTACGCCGAGCTGCTCGGGTACGACGATGTGGGTGTCTTTCGGGCGGTGGCGGCGACGCATGGCCGGCCGTGGACGCCGGCGAAGATTGCCAGCCTGGTCGAGCGCAAGGCGCAGCGGCTCGAGCAACTCGAACGCGAAGTGTCGGTGCTGTTTCCAGGCGCGGCGGACGCGATTCGCCGGGCTGCCAGTGTCGTGCCGGTCGCGATCGCATCGGGCGCTCTCGGCGCCGAAATCCGGCGCGTGGTCGACCGCGAGCAGTTGACGCCACTCTTCACCGCCATCGTCGCCGCCGAGGACACGCCGCGCAGCAAGCCGTCGCCGGACCCGTATCTGCGCGCTCTGGCACTCCTGTCGGCGAGCGCCGGCGCCGATCTGCGGGCGGCAGACTGCCTGGCCATCGAAGATTCCCACTGGGGCCTCGAATCGGCGCGCGCGGCGGGCCTGCGGACCGTTGGGGTAGCAACGACGTATCGCGCTGATACACTTGAGGCGGATCTGACAATCCCGTCGCTTTCTGCACTGGACGTGACAGTCCTGCAGCGTCTCTTTTCCGACTAACCGAATCCCACCGGACCGACCAATCCAACCTGTTGGATTCACTAGTCTGACGGTTACTTTTGCTTGCGTTCGCGCTTTACTCGCGAACAGCCGGGCGAAATACTTAGCCATCCCCGGACAGCGACCGCTTACGGCAGGGTACGACCATTTTCGACACGGTGTGCGACGCCGGGATTGTTCCACTTGCTTAACGTTGGAGGAGGTCGGATGAGATTACGAGCAATCGTTCTGGCGATGGTGGCGCTGTTTGCCACGAGCGCGATCGCGAGCGCGCAGAGCCAGACCGGCGAAATTTTCGGCAAGGTCACAGACGGATCGGGTTCCGTACTGCCCGGCGCGACGGTGACGCTGACTGGTCCGAGCCTGCTGCAGCCGCAGACGGCGATCACCAGCGCGACTGGTACTTACCAGTTTCCGCGTATTGAAATCGGCACCTACACGGTCAAGTTCGAGCTGACCGGATTCAAGACGGTGATCAACGAAGGCGTCAAGGTCACGGTCGGCTTCAGTGCGCAGATCAACGCCCAGCTGAGCATCTCCGCGGTTCAGGAGACGATCACCGTCACCGGCGAGAGCCCCGTTGTCGACACCAAGGAAGTCGGCACCAAGCAGACGTTCACCAACGATCTGCTGCAGAGCATCCCGTCCGCGCGCGATCCCTGGGTCATCCTCCAGCAGACGGCTGGCATCGCGATGGACCGCGAAAACATCGGTGGCAACCAGGGCGGTCAGCAGTCGGGTTTCCTGTCACGCGGCGCCGCGGGCTTCAACGCCAAGTGGTCCCTTGACGGCGTGGACGTCACCGACCTGGCATCGCAGTCGTCCCCGAACTACTACGACTTCGACACATTCGAGGAAATGACGATCAACACCGGCGGCGTCGACGTGACGCAGCAGACTGGCGGCGTCGGCATCAACCTGGTGACCAAGAGCGGCACCGATCGGTTCAAGGGCTCCTCGCGCTTCTACGACACGAACAAGGCGCTCGAGTCGAACAACCTCACCGACGCGCAGCGCCAGCAGGGCGCGTCCTCCGGCAATCCGATTCAGGACATCAAGGACTACGGTATCGAAGCCGGCGGTCCACTGAAGAAGGGCAAGGCCTGGATCTGGGGCGCGTACGGCAAGCAGAACATCGGCGTCGGCGTGCTCGGCTTCTACCAGCCGACGGCGGCGTGCCAGACGATCAAGGCGAACCCGCTGAACTATCCGATCGATCAAGTCAACGACTGTCTGAACACCGACTCGACGATCCTCCAGAATACCAACCTGAAGGCTGAAGTCCAGCTGTTTAAAGGCAACAAGCTCTCGATCTTCAACAACTTCTCGGAGAAGATCCGCAACGCGCGCGGCGCCAGCGACCTGAACCCGATCGAAACGACGACGCCACAGAACGCCATCAGCTCGGTCTACGGCGTCGGCACGCGGTGGTGGTCGATCGGACCGGGCAATGCCACGTATAAAGTGGCCGATCAGTGGGTCCTCAGCGACAAGCTGTTGCTCGACGTCCAGTGGGCGCACGTCGGGAACAACTTCACGCTCGACTTCCACGATCCGTCACTGGCCACGGTGCAGCCGACGATCATCATCAACAGCCCGGCAGGCCTGAACGGCCGCTCGGGCACCCAGAGCCTGAATTTCCGTCCGTCGCAAATCGTGAATGTGAACATGAACTACTTCGCGCCGGGCAAGATTGGCGGCGATCACTCGTTCAAGTTCGGCGGCTACTGGCGCGACAACTACAGCTTCTCGCAGACACGCGTTGGCGGCGACGCCACGGCACGCTTCCCGACATCAGGGGATCTCGCGGCCGTCGGCTCGACCGACTGCTCGACGCTGTCGGCCGGTTGTCAGGTTGACGCCCGCCGCTGGGGCCAAGCCGCTTACGACCTGCTGAACTTTGCCGCATACGTGCAGGACACGATTACCCACAAGCGTGCGACCCTGCAGCTGGGCATCCGCTACGATCAGAATCACGATCAGGCGCTGTCGTCGTCGGTCCCGGCCAGCATGCTCCTGCCGACGATTCTGCCCGCCGTGACCTTCGCGGGTGTGGATCCCGGAATTGTGTTTCACAACTTCTCGCCCCGTCTCGGCTTCACCTACGACCTCACCGGCGACAGCAAGACAATCGCGCACGCGAACTATGCGTTGTACTGGGGTCAGGTTGGCAACGGCGGTGTGTCGAGCCAGCTGAACCCGGTGACGGCCGTCACGGTTCGATATGGATGGCTCGACGCCAACCACGACGGGTTCGTTCAGCCAAACGAGGTCTACGACAGCAAGAACGTGCCGTTGCTGAACGGCGGCAATCCGGCGAACTTCCTGAACGAAACCGGCAACTGGAATCCTGCAAATCCGGGATCGCCGACGACGCTGAACACCATCGACCCGAACCTGAAGAACGATCGGACTGACGAGGTCATTGTCGGTGCGGATCGGGAGGTCGGCGCCGGCTTTGCCGTCGGTGCCAACTACATCTGGAGAAAGTACGGGAACTGCTTCAGCAACGTCTGCCCTGGCTGGGCGCCGCTGAACGGTGTCGCGACCGACGGCTCGAGCTACTCGGCGGTCACCTACACGCCAACTGCCAGCACCTGCCCTGCCGGCGCGTCGTGCCCGGCGGTGACCTACTACCAGCCGAACTTCCAGCTCGGCACGGTGTCGACCGAAACCAACATCAGCAACTTCAACCGCATGTTCAACGGCGTTGAATTGACCGGTCGCAAGCGGATGTCGCACCACTGGCTGATGAACACCAGCTTCAGCTACAACAGCACGATCATGAACTTCGGCCCGGGTTCGTACACCGGAAACGGCACCGGCGGCTCGCCCGGTGACCCGACCAACATCGCATTCCGCAACGGCTATCAGTACGACTACCTGACCTCCGGCAGCGGCATCGGCAACGTGTATATCAACGCCAAGTGGCTGTACAAGATCAGCGGCTTGGTCGAGCTCCCGGGCGCCGTGAACTTCTCGGCGTTTTTCAACGCGCGCCAGGGCTATCCGTACGAGCGCTTCGTCCTCAGTCCGTCGCGCGCCAACGGCGCCGGCACGGTCTCCGTGCTGCTCGATCCGGTGGGCGAAAGCCGCCTGCCGAACTACGCGAACCTCGATATCCACTTCGATCGTCCGGTCAAGATCGGAACGGTCAGGTTCGTGCCGTCGATGGACATCTTCAACCTCACCAACTCGAACACCATCCAGGCCGAGCGCGGTACTCAGAACAGCTCGAACGCGAACTACATTCAGGCGATCACCGCTCCGCGCGTCGTGCGGCTCGGCGTTCGGGTGAACTGGTAGGCTGAACGGCGAGGGGCGGTTGACCGCCGTTCCCTCAATCGTGTCACTGTGACGGGCGGGGCCGATGGCTCCGCCCGTTTTTTTTGCTATCCTGCTCCCGGTACGGCGTGATCCCAGACAGCCTCGTCGAGGCGTTCACCAGCGCGGCGCTGAGTCCCGACCCGGATCTTGCGGTCGCGGCGCTGATGATCG
>DASXIR010000098.1:0-26424 GCA_036497895.1 Vicinamibacterales bacterium
CATCCGCAGCTGGGCGAAAAACATCAGACCGTGCTCATCGGTGCGCAGAAAACGACTCGCGTCAGCGCAGACTTGAGGCGATAACCATGCAGGGCATGTGCGCGACACTGATTCTTGTCGCATGCCTGGGCAACGCGGCCCGGGCTGCGGCCGAAGATCCACTGGATGCCGCCAAGGCGCTCTATCGCTCCGCGTCGTACGAGGCCGCGCTGGTCGCACTCACCAGCCCGCCGCCCGAGTCGAACGCCGACGAAGTCGATCAATATCGCGCCCTCTGCCTGCTCGGGCTCAATCGCGCGCCCGACGCTCAGCTCGCCATCGACCGCCTGATCGCCCGTCACCCACTGATGGAGTTCGACGAGAGCGAGTCGCCCAAGGTAGTCACGATGTACCGCGACGCGCGCCGTCGCCTGCTCCCCGCCGCGGCCAAGTCGTTATACGCGTCTGCCAAGGCGAACTTCGAGCGCGGCGAGTTGACGACCGCGTCGGCGCAATTCCACGACGTCTCGGCGATTGTGTCGTCTGCGGATCTGGCAAACGACGGTTCGCTCGCGGACCTGAAGATGCTCGCTGACGGGTTTATCAAGTTGAGCGAGCAGGCATCCGCGCGAGCGGCGGTCAGCGTACCCACTCCTGCGGAACCGAAGGCCGAGGTCGCCGTCCCGAGCGCTGCGGCGCCAGTTCCAGTCGCGTCACCGAAGATTTACGGTGGCGCGGACGTCGATGTCGTGCCGCCGGCCGCTCTGGTGCAGTCGTTTCCCAAATGGAGTCCGCCGCAAGGTGTCGCGGCAATGATGCCCTACTCGGGTCTGCTGGAAGTCGTCATCAACGAAAATGGCGGCGTGGATGCGGCAGTGGTGTCGCGTACGGTGTTCCCACCCTACGATCGCGCGCTTCTTGCCGCGGCGAAGACGTGGCAGTACGTGCCGGCCAAGCGCAACGGCCAGCCGGTCAAATACCGCAAGCTCATCGAAGTCGTTCTGTCGCCGATAAAGCCACTCACCCAGTAATTTTGATCGTCAGCCCGGTTGGCGCCGACGGCCCGCTAGGGTGGTAGCCGAGCGTCACCACCTCGAAGTCGGACGCCGACAGTGCCCGGAACGCCGGGTTCAGCACGTCGTTGTTCCAGCGCTGATCGTAAGTCCCGCTGATATACATGTCCGATCCGTTGTCGGCCACGATCAACCCATAGGTCTTCATCGCTCGGAAGATTCGCTGCAACTCCGGTGTGAAACCCGACAGATCCTTGGACGCCTTGAGCCGCAGCCGGGCGCCCATCGGCAATGCGCCGGCAGTCCCACCGGCCCGATGCGATGCGGGGTACACATAGCCGTTGCTCGCACGCACCGTGACCCTGAACGCGTGCTGGATGTCGACCGAGCCGAATGCTTCGTCGTAGCGCACCAGGCCTGGAAGAATCGCAAGCCCGGCGGCGTCGGCCGAAGTCCAGCCGTCAGGACGGCGGCCGTCAGTCTTCAGATCGAAGAACGCGCCCGATCCGGCCTGCCACTGCGTCCCGTCAAAGAACACGTTGTAGAGCTCGTAGAGATAGCGATTGTCGCGATCGACGATCAGCATGTGCCGATCGGCGCTGCTGCGAAGATCCACGTTGCCCGGATCGCCGCTTTCGATCCAGTGTGACTGGGTGATTGCCTCGTCGGGAATCGGATAGAAAGGCACGCTCGCGCCGGTCGTATGATTGACGCCGTCGCTCTCGTCGCCGTACTGGAACTGGACAGCTTTCTTTGTCAGCGAGCCGTCGACGACGATGAAGGGAAATCCGTAGTTCTGGACGCTGCCGGGCGAAACGTCGCCACCGAAATCAGGGTGAAGCTGTCGCGTCGCGCCGACAAACGAGACGTACGCGGCAGACGAGGGATCGACAGGCGCGGTGGAGATGTTCAGATTCCACCAGTTGTCCGCCGGAAACAATGGCAGCGGAGTGGGCAGCGCTCCACCGGTCGTGCTCGCCGCCGAAAGCAGCGCCGTCGCAGAGACAACGGTCAGCAGTATCAGGGACGCGACGGGCGAAAAGCGGATGCCGTGCACGATGGACGGCCAGTCGCAAATTTCGCGCCACTGAGTTCGCGCGTTTTGTCCGGGATTTTCTCGGCATTTCCACCACGAGGCTGACCAACTGCGCGCTTTTGAGCGACGCCATTACGCAGTTGTCGACACGCATCCCTTCATGCCATCGCGAATCCCGCGACCATCGCGGTCTCACATGATGCCGATATCCGGACGCACTGCATTATTTCCGGCGCGAGCCGGGCAATGGCTGAATGATCGCGTTCGCCAGTGCGCCGCTGAACTCGGTCATCTCGCCGGCCGCTTTTCCCGGCGACGGCAGCAGACGAGCAGCCAGCGGCTTGTCCCACTTGAATGCCAGTGTGGCGACGTCGCCGATGATGCCCGCGATCTCCGCCTCGCTGGTGTCGCCCGGTAACGGTACCGTATCCACGCCGCCGGCACACACCGCCGAGTACGCCAGGATCGAATCCAGACCATAGGTGCCTTCGGTCCATCGCTGCGTCAGCACGGTTTCTTCGAGCACCGGAATCATCAAACCCGAATAGCCGGTCTGCTTGACCGGAACGCTCTTCACCGCGCGTGTGATGATGCCCGCGGCGGTTTCAGTGCCAGGTGAGCCGAACGGCGCGCCGGTAAAGGCCTCGACCGCCGCACCGATCGACACGTTGCCTCCGGGCGCGGGCGTCGGATCGATTCCCGCGTAAGTCCATCCAGTGCCAGCCGCAGCCTTCAGCGCGGCGCCTTCGACTGCACGTGCGTGCACGGACAGCGCGTCGGCGAGCGCTTTACCCGCGGCAACTGGATCGTGTTCCTTCGCGAAGACATCCATCACCACGTTCGCCGACTCGAGGCCGATCGCAAACGTCCGCGTTCCGCCGCCTGGATGCCACGCACCGGGGTAGAACGGTCCGTAGGGCTTGAGCATCGCGATCGCGGCGAAGTTGAAATTGCCCTGTCCATGCGGGCTGCGCTCGCCCACGCGTTTGATCAGGCGCGCCGCCTGATGCACGGCGTTCCAATGGATCCCATCTTCTCCCGCTACGATCAGATTCGCGTTCAGACGATTGCCTGGTGTTGACAGGATCTCGGCCAGCAAATCGACCGGCGCGATGTCGTCATCGTCCCTGACCATGGCCGGCCCGATGTTCGGGCTGAAGCGCAGCCGGGTCGAGAGTTCGTCAATGCCGCGGAGCACCGCCACGGCGTCGGCGTTGCTCAGTCCTTTCGTGTACTCGGAAAATGGCTGCGTCGAAATCCGGATGCCTGCCACGTCATAACCCGCGGCCTTGACTGCGTCGCGCACCTGATTCAGAAAGGTGACGGCCTCGGTCAATTGCGCGGCATAGGATCTCGCATCAATCGTCACGAAGGCGGTGATCGCGCGGATCTTCGGTTTCGATTGATCCGCCGCACGCACTCCCGGAACGCCGCCGGCGATCAAGAGCACCAGCGCCACTACGAGCAATTTCACATGGTTCATCGGCGTAGCTTATGACGGCTCTGCGCGGAGTGCTAGACTCGGATTGACGTGGAGAGCGAGCCCCGCGATCGTCATTTCCGGCTGGTGGAGCGATCGCCAGACGGCATATTGGTCTTTCAGAACGGCCGCCTCGTATTTCTGAATCCCGCCGCGACGCGTCTGTTCGGCGCGACGGCACCCGAACAAGTGCTCGGCAAATTACCGCAAGATCTCTTCCATCCGGAGAGTCACGCGCTGATTCGTGAGCGCATCGGCCGGATGATATCCGGGCAGTCCAATCCGCCCGCGGAAGAGAAGATTCTCCGCCTGGACGGGGGCGTCACCGAAGTTGAAGTCAACACCACGCGTCTCGACGAACCGGGCGACAGCCTGCAAGTCATCGTTCGCGACATTTCCGAACGGAAACGAGCCGAGGCAATCCTCCGTCAGAACGAAGAGCGGCTGACCCTCGCGTTCGCGGGCGCTCAGGAGGGCGTGTGGGATTGGAACCTCGAGACCGGCGCCGTCATGTTCTCGGCGCGATGGAAGAACATGCTCGGCTACGCCGAAGACGAAATCGAGCCGCACGTCCGCGCATGGGAACGTCTGCTGCACCCGGACGACAAGGCGCGGGCGGATCAGTTGAGCGAGAACCTGGCGCAGGGCGGCGGAACCTACGAGGGCGAGTTCCGACTGCGACACAAGGATGGTCATTACATCCACGTGCTTTCGCGCGGTCTTCCTGTGCGCAGGCAACCGGGCGGCCCGGTCGTCCGCATCGTCGGAACCCACCTCGATATCACCAGCCGTAAACACACCGAGGAGGCACTACGCGAAAGCCAGGAGCGGCTGACGCTGGCATTCGCCGGTGCCAGGGAAGGCGTCTGGGACTGGAACATCGAGACCAACGCTGTCGTGTATTCGCCGACGTGGATACAGATGCTCGGCTACCGCGAGGACGAAATCGAACCGCACATCAGCGCCTGGGAGCGCCTGGTGCATCCCGATGATCGTCCGCGTGCCGATCAGGCCAACGACAGCGTGGCGCGAGGCGAGCCGACTTACGAAGCGGAGTTTCGACTGCGGCACAAGGATGGCCGTTACGTCCCGGTGCTGTCCCGCGGTTTCCCGGTTCGGCGGACGCCGGACGGCCCTGTGATACGCATTGTCGGAACCCACTTCGATCTGACCGAGCGCAAGCAGGCCGAGGAGCAGTTGCGCCGCTCGCACGAAGAACTGGAGGTCCGCGTCCGCGAACGGACCGCGGAACTGGCCCGCGTCAACGAGTCGCTGCGCGCCGAAATCGGCGAGCGGGAACGCGCCGACCGCGCCCGGACCGAGTTGATCGCGCGGCTGGTGTTTGCCCAGGAAGACGAACGGCGTCGGATCGCGCGCGAAATGCACGATCAGTTCGGCGAGCAGTTGACCGCGCTCAATCATCGCATCGCCTCACTGAAAGCTGTGTGTGGCGATCGGGCCGACCTGCGAGGAGCCATCGAATCGCTGGATCAGGTCGCGCAGCAGCTCGATCGTGACGTCGATTACCTGGTCTGGGAACTCCGCCCGACCGCGCTCGACGATCTCGGACTGCAGGCGGCGCTGGCGACACACATTCAGACCTGGTCGAAGCGCGCCGGCATCACTGCCGAACTGCACGTCTCCGGCCTGACCGACGATCGCCTCTCGTCCAGTGCCGAAACAACGCTGTACCGCATCGCACAGGAAGCGCTCACCAACGTCGCCAAACATTCGCGAGCCAGGCACGTTGGCGTAATCGTCGAGCGACGCGCCGATCAGGTCGTGCTGATCGTCGAAGACGATGGCGTTGGGTTCGATCCGGGTGACGCGGCAACCACTGGCCAGGGACTGGGTCTGTCCGGCATGCAGGAGCGCGCCTCGCTGGTTGGTGCGAAGGTTCAGGTCGAGTCGACCGCGGGCAAGGGCACGACGATTCTGGTGCGCATGTCCGCGGTACCGATCGAAAATCGGGTTGACCATGGCTGAATCGGGCCTTCGCGTCCTGCTGGCGGACGATCATGTGACCGTGCGTCACGGTCTGAAGCTGCTCATCGACGCGGAGGCGGATATGACGGTCGTCGCCGAAGCGAGCGACGGCGCCGCCGCCATCGACCGTGCCGTCGCGCTGAAGCCCGATGTGATCGTCATGGATATCTCCATGCCCGGGATGAACGGGCTGGTGGCGACGCGCAAACTGAAGCAACTGCAGCCGGGCGTCGCGATCGTCACGCTGACACGTCATGCGGACGATGCATATCTGCAGGAACTGTTGCGGGCAGGTGTGTCAGGTTACGTGCTGAAACAAAGCGCGCCGAGCGAACTGCTGCAGGCGATCCGCGCGGCCGCTGGCGGCAGGCAGTACCTCGATTCGGCGCTCACCGCGCGAGTCACGGCGGCGTTCGTCGGGAAACCTGGGAATCGCGACAGCGGCTCCGCAGCGGCCGTCAGCGCTCGGGAATCTGAGATTCTGCAGCTGATCGCCGCCGGATACAGCAACAAGGAAATCGCCGCCCGCCTGTCGCTGAGCGTGAAGACGGTGGAAGCGCATAAAGCCAATGCGATGCGAAAGCTCGGACTGAACGGGCGCATCGACATCATGAAGTATGCCGCGCTGCAGGGTTGGCTGCCCAACAGCTGACCCCGATGACGACTTTCCCCGCTCGCTAAGCCCCGTCAGATCAGGGTGTTCCCGCTCCATAGGGATTTTCCCTAGCCGCTTCGGCGTCTTCCCGATTGGCCTCCGGCTCGGCTGTCAGTACAGTCCGGCCATCGTGCAGGCTTCCCAAGAAGGCCACCATGAGGAACGTGTCAAAGCGTTTCGATGAGACTCCCCCTCTAAGAAACGCGGGTCTGTCGCTTTTGCCTGAATGGACCATCCTGCGCAAGCGGCGCGTCAACGCCCTCATCGTCGGCGCCGTTCATCTGACGACGGCCGCGGTTGCTGGAATCGCGATGAGCGTCCGACCTCCGATCGTGTGGTGGACACCAGAGCAGGTATTTGAGGTGCCGGACCTGACCTCGGGAACGCTGGTGATTCGCGATGTCGATCGACTCGAGAAGCGCCAGCAGGAGCGTCTGATGCACTGGATGGGCACCTACTGCCCCAGCGTACAGGTGCTGGCGATGGCGCGTGCACCCCTGTTCCCACAGGTAGTTGACGGACGATTCTCGCCGGGGTTGTACTATCGGATGAACACCGCCGTGGTCGAAATCCGGGCTCTGGCCGACCTCCCATAGCCGTTTCTTCCTGAGCGCGCGTGCGCGAGATGAAGACTCCATCACGTCTGATCGCCGTCGTTACGGTTACCGTGGCCTACGTCGCCGCGGCGAGGTTCGGCTTTGCCATCGCACTGACCGCCGACCATGTCACGTTCGTGTGGCCGCCGAGCGGCGTGGCGTTGTCGGCATTGCTGCTGCTCGGGGTGGACGTGTGGCCCGGCATTTTGCTCGGCGCGCTGGCGGCAAGCATCAGTGCTCACGATCCGCTGCCGGTCGCGGTGGCCGTCGGCATCGGTAACACGCTCGAAGCTGTGATTGCCGCGAAGCTGTTGCGCCGGGTCGTGCACCTCGACGAGTCGCTCGACACGCTGAAACAGGCGCTCGGCCTGGTGGTATTCGGTGCCGTGGCAAGCACGATCGTGGGCGCCACCATCGGCGTGACGAGTTTGTGCGTGGCGAAGCTGCAGCCGTGGAGCGCGTTCCCGCGCGTCTGGTGGAGCTGGTGGCTGGCCAATGCCAGCGGCGATCTTCTGATCGTGCCGGCGATCCTGACGTGGCACCGCTGGCGCGACGCGCTGCAAGGCCGGATCGGCGAAGCAGTGGTGCTGCTCGGCGGGTTGACGATAACCTGCGCCGGAGTCTTTGGCGGACTCTTCGGAACGGTCGCGGCGACCCGCTATTACTCGCTCGAATACATCGCCTTCCCTTTTGTGATTTGGGCCGCGATCAGATTCGGCGCGGCCGGCGCGGCCGCTGCCAACGTGATCACTGCGTCGATCGCCGTCTGGAGCGCGGTGCACGGCCTCGGTCCGAACCCTTCCGGCGCCGTCACCGACTACCTGATGCTTCAACAGCTGTTCATCGCGGTGGTGGCCACCACCGGCCTGCTGCTTGGCGCGGCCATTTCCGAGCACACCGCCGCGCTCGGACGCCGCGACGCCGAACATGCGGTGACGCGCATTCTCGCGGACGCAACCACCGGCCAGGCGGCGATTGGAAGAATCATCGACGTCATCAATGCCGATCTCGACTGGGATGTCGGCCTGTGGTGGTCGGTCGATCCGGCCGCGCGACGGCTTCGTTGTGCCGAGATCCGGCGCAAGAACGGCGCTCGTCTTTCTGCGTTCGGCGATTCGAATGAGGCCCAGGTGTGTGGCCCCGGCGAGGACCTGCCGGGTCATGTCTGGGCCTACGCGGCTCCGCAATGGATCTCAGACGTATTGAACGAGCCGCACCTGCCGCGGCCGCATGCCGCCGCCATCGCCGGGCTGCGCAGCGCCTTCGCATTCCCGATCTCGGTAGGGAAGGACGTCGTCGGCGTCCTCGAGTTCGGCTCACGACGCGTGCGCAGGCCTGACGACGATTTGCTGTGGATGTTCACGGCGATCGGCGCCGAGGTGGGGCAGTTTCTGGCGCGCAAACGGATGGAGCAGCAAATCCAGGAGAGCGAGGCGCGCAAGGCGGGGCTGTTGAACGCGGCGATTGACTGCATCATCACCGTCGATCAGGACGGCCGGATCGTCGAGTTCAATCCTGCGGCGGAGCGCACCTTCGGCTACCGCTCTGAAGAAATCCTCGGCCGCCAGGCGATGGATCTGCTCGTTTCCGCGGCGGAACGCGACCGCTGCCTCGAACAACTGCAGCGCTACCGCACCTCGAACGATGACCACCTGATTGGCCGTCGCCTCGAGCTGGTCTGCGTGCGGGCCGACGGTGCGAATTTCCCAGCCGAGCTGTCTGTCATCCGGATTTCGTCCGCGGACGGTCCGTGGTTCACGGCGTTCGTTCGCGACATCACCCGCCAGAAGCGACGGACGAATCAGCTCGCGTTTCGAGCAACGCATGACGGCCTGACCAAATTGCTGAATCGATCGGCGTTCATGGACCGGTTGAAAGAGGCGCTTGCCCGCGGCCGCGAGCTGGGAGGCTCGATTGCCATCCTTTTCATCGACCTCGATCACTTCAAGGCGCTGAACGACAACATGGGCCATCTCGTTGGCGATCGTCTTCTGATCGAAACCGGCCGTCGCCTGCGCCGCTGCGTTCGGCCCGGAGACGCGGTGGCCAGGCTCGGCGGCGACGAGTTCGCGATCACGCTCGAGCGGATCATGGACGTGAACATCGTCGCGGTCATGGCCGATCGCATCAAGCGTGAACTGGATCGGCCCTTCGTGATCGGTGGCGACACCGTCGAACTGTCCGCCAGCGTCGGCACCGCGATCAACGACCACGACGGTGATCGTCCCGATGACCTGCTTCGCAAGGCCGACGCCGCCATGTATCGCGCGAAAGCCGCCAACGCCAGCCGCAGCGCGGCCTACCGCGACGTCGCCCAGCGTCACTGGAGCTAGTGCCGGCTTACGGCTGCGGGTTCGCGGTCTGCGACCCGGCTGCCCCGATCACCCGCGCGGAGAGGTAGGGAAAGAACGGGTTGCACGACACCCGCATCAGCGTGTCCAGCGGCACGGTCAGCACGGCGCGCTCGCCTCTCGGGCTGAGCGTGCCGAGACGCACGATGTCGCCGGACGAGGGCCGCGGCGTCTGTCCGTACACTTCATCGTCCATCGCGAACGGCAACGCGATATGCGCGAGCGAGAACATCTCGGCGGGCCACGAGAGATCGAGTGGCCGCGTCGCGATCTCCGCCGCCCCAGCGCGAATCGATCGTTCGACAACATCGAGGGAATCGCGATCGGCGTTCGTGATGAGCGTGCGTCCGTAACGGCGTGGCGACGCATCGGTGAGGCGCGACAACAGCGTCGCCGCCGCGGGATCGATGAAGGGCGCCAGCCCCGACAGTCGATTGATGTCGAACATCACGAGCTCCGATCCGTTCGCGTCAAGCTGATCGAATAACGCGTGCACCACCGCGGCGGTGCTGACGGTGGCGTCAACCAGCGACTGAAACGCCAGTAGCGGCGGCAGTTCCTTCAGGCGGCCTGTTTTACCCAGGCGCAGGATCTGGTTCTGTACGTCGGTCGTCAGCCGCCACGACTGCAAGGCCGCGTTCGCCGGAAACGAGTTGTACTTGAACGGGTTGTACTCGGGCATGACATCGAGCCAACGCGCCTTCTCGAAATACGGAATCGGACCGAGCAGGCTGATCACCCGCGACAACCACGCGAACGGCGCCACGCCGACCATAGGCGAGATCAGGACGAGGCGGGTCGTTCGAAGGCCTTCGCCGGACTCGATCCGGTCCAGCGCGTATTTCAGGACCAGCGCACCGCCGTTCGAATAGCCGACCAGCAGCAGCGGTTTATCGGGTCCGATCTGCTCGCGGACGCGGCGAACCCCGAGGCGAACCGCGGCGAGCCAGTCTTCCCAGACGATGGTGGTGAGGGCGGCGGGCACGGTGCCGTGTCCCGGCATGCGGAGCGCGAGGCTGTAGTAGCCGCTGGTTTTCAGCGCGGCGCCGACGGCGCGCATGCTGTACGGCGCGTCAGTAAGGCCATGAATCAGCAGTGCTCCGCCGACTGGCTCGCCGGCGGGCCGAAGCTCGAACGTTCGGTTGCCTTCGTTCGATCCAAGACGTGACGGCGAGG
Organism: Vicinamibacterales bacterium; assembly: GCA_036497895.1. Taxonomy (GTDB): domain Bacteria; phylum Acidobacteriota; class Vicinamibacteria; order Vicinamibacterales; family CAVVIG01; genus CAVQFC01. Next base: position 10,273 of record DASXIR010000098.1, read on the forward strand.
ATCGGCTCTGCGGGTCGTATCGATTGAACGCCGGGGTCGTCGATGTCGTGGGTGCGCTCTCGATTCGATCGCGCACCGCACGGAAGACGTCGTCTTCCCGGCGCAGGTAGTCGGCGAACGTGGCCGACCCGAGGTCGGCGGCGATGACGTCCTGCGGCACATAGCGGTGCCACGGCTCGAGATCGGGCAGGCGACCTCGCGCGCTTACGGCGCCGCCGACGATCACCGTCGCGGCGACCAGCACCGCGGCGGACAGGATTCTGATGCTCCAGCGTTTCAACGGTCGGCGATCACTCCTTCGGGCGGATTCTAGCGCCAACTCGATATTAGGTTCTGTCGCCGGTCCCACGTATGCTGATCGTCATGAAATTCGCCATCGGCGCCGGTGTCCTACTCGTCGGTCTGATCCTCTGGATTCGCGCACGCCGGATCGAATCGAACGACGATGATCCGACGCGTCAGGCGGCACTGTTGGCGAAGCTGGGCTCGATTCCGACCGACCGCTTTCGATAGAATCGGCACGCCTCGATGGCATGACAGGAGAGTTCGCCATGAGACGTTCCGCCACGGTCGCTATTGTGCTGTGTCTGCGGGCGATGAGCGTGCTTGCCCAGGACGCGGCGGGCCATCCATTCACCTTCGACGATTACGCTGCGCTTCGATCCGCCGCCCCTGTGGCGGTCGCGCCGGATGGCCGGACCATTCTCGTCCGGATCGACTTCGGCGCTGCGAAAGGCCCGGCGCGCCACGAATGGCGGTTGATGCAGGCGGATGGCAGTTCGTCGCACACGATCGACCTGCCGGATCATTTCACGCCGTCCGGTTTCACACGCGACGGCGGCCTGTACGGTCCATTCCGGGTGAATACGATCGCCCAGCTTGCGACCTTTGCGATCTCGTCGGGTGTGGTTGCTGCAACGGCGTCGCGCATCGTGCCGCTGCCACGCGGGATGCACTCCACGCTGATGTCACCTGACGGCGCCCGTTTCGCGCTCCTGGCGTCGCCACAGCCGCCCGATCCACTCGATGAGGTTCGAACCGTCGTCGAGCCGGAACACACCAGCCTCTACGTCGTCAACGCCGACGGTACGGGTGGCGCCTGGTGGTGTCCGTCACTCACGACGATCGCCGACGGTCCGATTTCGGGTGGTGCGCTGGCCTGGTCTCGCGACGGTGCGTCGCTCGCCGTCGTCTCGCAAGACCCCAAGATCGGATTCAAGGAGGCTCGATCGTCGATCGACGTGTGCAGCGCCGCGGGAGTGCGGCACATCGCAAACGTTTCCAACAGCGTCAGCGGTATCGCGTGGACGGCGGACGGCAGGGACCTCGCGTTCCTGAGCACGACGAGCAACGTGCTGACGCCGGATCACGTCTGGACCGTGCCTGCGGCCGGCGGCGCCCCTGTCGATCGCACTCCCGCCCTTGCCGGATCGGCCGTTTCTCTCGGCGCTGACGCTCGCGGTCGTGTGTGGGTCGTTGTTGCGCGCGGGGTTCAGAACGAGATCGACGCGTTCGAAAACGGAGCGCTGCAACCGCGTTTCAGATGGCAAGCGGGTACGGTGATCGGCCTGCCCGTTTCCTCCGAGCTGGCGAGCGCGCCGGATCTGGTTGTGACCGCTGTCGCTGATCCCACGCACACGCCGAACATCGCGGTGCCGTCCGGCGACGCGCTGAAGCGGATCACGACGGAGGGCGACGCCGCGGTGGCACGGATCGGCCTCGGGCCAGTCCGCGTCGTGAAGTGGACCAGCAAAGAAGGCATCGCGCTCGAGGGCATCGCGACGTTCCCGTCCGGATACCAGGAAGGGCATCGCTACCCGTTTCTCGTGCTTCCGCACGGCGGCCCCGAAGCCAACGATCTCCTGATGCTCGATCGATTTTCGCGGATCGTCTCGGGCCTCGGCTACGTCGTCCTGCAACCGCAATATCGCGGATCGACCGGATACGGGACTGCGTTCCTGCAGGCGATCTATCAGCACTTCGGCGATCGCGCGTATCGGGATGTCGACAGCGCCACCGATTTCGCGATTGCGCAGGGATGGGCCGACCCGGACCGGCTCGCGATATTCGGCTGGAGCGCGGGCGGCTTCATGACGTCGTGGACCGTGACCCAGACGAACCGCTACAAGGCCGCCATCGAAGGCGCGGGAATCACCGACTGGTCGAGTTTCGTGTGGACCAGCGATGTGTCGCAGTGGGACTACGATGCACGCTGGCCGGAGCGGGACCCGCAGGCGTTCTCGCAGTTTTCCGCGGTCGCTCAGGCCGACAAAGTCACGACGCCGTTGCTCGTGCTCCACGGTGAGGCCGATCTGCGCGTACCGACTTATCAGGGACGCGAATTCTTCGAATCGCTCGCGGCTCGTGGCAAGACCACGCGCATGGTGACCTACCCGGGCTCCGGACACTTTCCGAGCGCGTGGGAACAGCGCCGTGACGTGTTCCGCGAAGTCGCCAACTGGCTGGCTCGCTACAACAAACCCGCGGGAACGTAGCGAGTACCCACTAATGAACGGCATCATGCCGCCGGCGAGCAGGTGAGTCTGGTGGCGGAGATCAATCGCGCGAGACGGATCTGCATCGGGATCCTGGCCATTGCGTTCGCTGCCACGACCGCGAACGCGCAAATCCCCGCGTCCGCTTATCCTGCGCGCCGGGCCGCCGCTCTCTCGGCGATCGCAGGCGACCTGCTGATCGTGCCCGCTCGTGCTTCGTTCCTCGCGGACGATCAACTTGGTTTCGTGCAGGCCGGTGACTTCCAGTATTTAACGGGGCTCGACGAGCTGGTCGGCGCGGTGCTTGTACTCGATGGCTCAGCATCAACCTCGACGTTGTTCGTCCAACCGCGAAATCCGTTGCTGACCCGAGGTGAAATGTCGCCTGACGCGGCGTCGGCTCGCAGACTGCAACTCACCGGCATTCTGCCGATCGATGGACTCGAACCGTGGTTGCGGCAGCGGCTCGGTCGATCACGCTCAACCGTGTACGTCGCGTCTACCGACGTACGTGGCCCGGTGACGGCGCCGCTGCCAATGGCTGGAACGGTCGCTCGGTGGCAATCCTGGCTCACCTCGCTCGGCGCTGGCCCCGTCAAGCCAGCCATCGATGTGCTACGTCCGCTTCGGGCGATCAAGGACGCCAACGAGATCGCCGTGCTTCGTCAGGTCGGCCGCACCAGCGGCGAAGCGTTCCTGGCCGGACTGCGGGCTCTGGCACCGCAGAAATGGCAACACGAGACGGAGCTCGCGGTGGTCAATGCCTGCCGTGAGGCAGGCGCGCGTGGCATCTCCTTCTGGCCGTGGACCATGAGCGGACCCAATGCGGACTTCCATTCGCTCTGGAACAGCTTTGTGTCGTACGACCACGTCGATCGTCAGATGCAGGCAGGCGAAGTCGTGCGGGTGGACGTCGGCTGCCAGGTGGATCACTACATGGGGGACGTCGGTCGAACGGCTCCCGTCTCCGGCACATTCACCGACGGTCAGCGCGAGGCCTGGGATCTGTTCATCGCCGGCTATCGTGCCGGACTCTCCGCCATCAGTGATCACGCCGGCCCGAAAGCCGTGTTCGGCGCAGCGCTCGCTGAAGTGCGCCGGCAGTCATCCTCACTCATGACGCAGCAGGGCAAACACGCCGCCGAGATCCTGCTCGGACCGCAAGGCACCGAAGCGTGGCAGCTCCACGGAGTAGGACTCGACGATGCCGAGGGTTTGCCTGAGGTGCTGAGGGCGGGAATGGCGGTGGCGTACGAACTGATGTTCACTGTTGACGGCGACGGTTTCTATCTCGAAGACATGATCCTGGTGACCGGCGGCGGTTACGAAGTGCTGACGCCGGGCCTTCCATACACCGCAGCCGAGATCGAGGCGTCGATGTCGAAGCGGGGCTCAGCCCGCGACCGGTAAGCCAATCGTTGGGGAACTCGCGTCTCTTTCCAACCAGGAGCGAATATGTGCGATCAGGATCAGTACGACAAGGATCGGCAGGACTTCGAAGCGCGCGGGCTGGTGACGCGCCGCCAGTTCGGCGTTCTGCTGGGAGCGGGCGTGGCCATGATGCTGCCACGCGTCGTGAACGCTGTCGGCGTCACCGAGGCCGACGTCAACGTCACCACGCCTGACGGTACCGCCGACGCGTACTTCGTGCATCCGGCCAACGGCACCGCGCCTGGAGTCCTGTTGTGGCCCGATATTTTTGGGCTTCGACCCTCGATGCGCCAGATGGGCAAACGGCTCGCCGAGTCGGGCTATGCGGTGCTGGTGGTAAATCCGTTCTACCGGACCAAGAAGGCGCCGACCGCTGATAGCGGCGCCGCCACGCCCATTCAGCAGCTGATGCCGCTCGCCCAGGCGCTCAACGAGACGACGCACATGACCGATGCGAAGGCATTCATCGGATGGCTGGATCAGCAGTCCTCGGTTGCGAAGAACCGGAAGATGGGCACGCAGGGATACTGCATGGGCGGCCCGATGGCATTTCGCACTGCAGCGGCCGTTCCCGATCGGGTCGGGGCGGTCGGTTCATTCCACGGCGGCGGCCTGGTGACGCCGAATCCGAACAGCCCGCATCTTCAGGCTGCGAAGACGAAGGCGCAGTTCCTGGTGGCGATTGCCGCCAACGACGATCAGCGGGCGCCTGACGACAAGACCGCGTTGAAGGAGACGTTCGAAAAGGCGAAGCTGTCCGCGGAAATCGAAGTGTACGCCGGCGCCGCGCACGGCTGGTGTCCGCCGGATTCCGGCGTCTACAACGAGCCGCAGGCGGAGAAGGCGTGGAGTCGTTTGCTCGTGCTGTACGGAAAAGCGCTGGCCTGAGGGCCTGAGGTTCGTGGGAGCGTGATGGATGAGCTGCCGGTCGCTCACGCCTCCCTCACCTTACACGATAGAACAGAAGAACATTGGAGTTCAAACTGAACGCAGGGGGTGACCCATGCGTGAGCTGGAGCACGTGCTGCTTTGGATGCTGGTCGGGGGGGCTGCTCTGACTGGAACTCTAATGGTCGCGATCGGGATGTACGAAGAACTCCCGGGCATCATTCAGGGTACGTGGAATCGATCGTTCAAACATCGATAAGGCGGACTTGAACCCTCGCGTCCTGCCACGGCGCCATCGACGTATACTGCGCGGACCCCAACCACGGAAGGTGGTCGCCGATGGCCGAGGCTCTGTTGCGGATGGTGGAGCGCGTCGCACGTCTTGGCGCGTGGCGTGTCGATCTTCCCAGCTTCACCTCGACATGGTCGGATGAAGTACGAGGAATTCGCGACCTGCCTGCAGGCTTTGTCCCGGTCCTCGATCAGGCCATGGACAGCTATCTGCCCGAGGATCGTCCCGGACTCCGAGCCGCCATCACTGCCTGCGCCGAACAGGGTACGCCGTTCGATCTCGAGCTGCGTCTGAAGACCCCCGACCGTCTCATCTGGGTCCGCGTGATCGGTGAAGCCGTGCGCGACCACACCGGGACGATCACCCAGCTCGAAGGCGCGATCCAGGACATCACCGCGCGCCGGACGGCCGAGGAGGAAGCGCGTCGTCTCGCGCACGTGGTCAGCGACACGCTCGAACACATCGCCGACGGCTTCGTGATGATCGACCGCCAGTGGCGGTTCACCTTCATGAATCGCGAAGCGGAACGCCAGACGGCGCGTGCGCGTGACTCGTTGCTCGGGCGAAACCTGTGGGAGGCGTATCCCGAGATGCTCGGCACGGTGTTCGAGACGTCGTATCGCAAAGCGATGGACGAGAACGCGACGGTCGAGTTCGAGGCCTGGTTCGAGCCGTTGCAGTCATGGTTCAGCATCCGCGTCTATCCTGCGCCGCAAGGGCTGGCCATCTACTTCTACAACATCACGGGACAACGGGAGGCGCGTGACCAGGCGCGCATCAGCGAAGAGCGGTTCCGCCTGCTCGCCCGTGCGACCAACGACGCCATCTGGGACATCGATCTCGTCACCAATCGTACCTGGCGCAACGAAGGCTTCGAAACGTTGTTCGGACAGAAGACCGACGGCGACGAGGCCGCCGATCTATGGTTGACCCGCATCCACCCGGACGATCGACAGCGTGTTGCCGAGGGTTTTGAGCGCGCTCTGCGAGACGGCGCCGAATCGTGGAGCGACGAGTATCGCTATCTTCGCCAGGACGCCACCGTCGCGCACGTATTCGATCGCGGCTACATCATTCGCGACCAGGCGCAAAAACCCGTGCGCATGATCGGCGGGATCAGCGATCTCACCGAACGCAAGAAGCTGGAGGCGCAGTTTCTGCGCGCGCAGCGGATGGAGAGCATCGGCACGCTCGTCGGGGGTATCGCGCACGATCTCAACAACATCCTCTCGCCGATCCTGATGTCGGTCGGACTGTTGAGAGACGGTGAAACCGCACCCGATCGAATCAGCCTGCTCGAGACGATCGAGACCAGCGGCCGGCGTGGCTCGGACATGGTCCGCCAGGTGCTGGCATTTGCGCGTGGCGTCGAGGGCAAACGCATGCAGGTGAACGTGCGTCACCTGTTCCGCGACGTGCAGAAGATGATGCGCGAGTCGATCGCGAAGAACATCGACGTGTCATTCACTGCGCCACAGGACTTGTGGACCGTGACGGCCGACGTCACGCAGCTGCACCAGATCCTGATGAACCTGTGCGTGAACGCGCGCGATGCGATGCCCGAAGGTGGATCGCTCACCGTCGTCGCTGCTAATCAGGTGCTTGACGAGGTCTACACTGGCATGACCGGCAAACTGTCGCCGGGCCCGCACATTGCAATCACGGTCGCCGACAGCGGCACCGGCATGAGCCTCCAGACCCAGGAGCGGATCTTTGAGCCGTTCTTCACGACGAAAGAGCTCGGCAAGGGAACCGGGCTCGGCCTCTCGACCGTGCTCACGATTGTCAAGAGTCACGACGGCGCCATCGACGTTCACAGCGAGATCGGCAACGGCACGAGGTTCACGATTCTGCTGCCTGCGGTCGCGACCCAGTCCGCTGGCGCGGTCACGCTCGAAACGCCGCTGCCGCGCGGCCACGGCGAGCTGGTCATGATCGTGGACGATGAAGAAAAAGTGCGGACACTCGCGCGCGCGACGCTCGAAAAGTTCGGCTATCGGGTGATCGAGGCAAAGCACGGCGCCGAAGCGGTCGCGCTCTACGCGCAAAACCGCGACACCGCCGCGGTCATCACCGATCTGGCGATGCCGGTCATGGACGGCTTTGCGACGATGGTGGCATTGCGGGCGATCGACCCGATGCTGCGGCTGATCGCGTCGAGCGGACAATCGACGAAGGACGGCGATGCCCGCGCGCGCGAGTCGGGCGTGAAGATGCTGTTGAACAAGCCGTACACCGTCGACGTGCTGATCCGGGCGGTCGATGATGTGCTGCACGATCGGCCGCCCGCCTCTGCCGGCGAACATCCGGCCGGCTGAAGACCGGAGTAGAATGCGCGAACTGGTCAGCCAAGGAGTGCCCGATGGCGTTGGTGCTGGTTGTCGATGACGAAACGCACGTCCGCGAGCTGCTCGGGCAAGCCATCCGCAAGAGCGGTCACGAGGTGATCGAGGCCGATTCATCGGCCTCCGCGCTGAAGGCGATGGTGCAGCGTCCGGCGGATGTCGTCTTCACCGACATTCAAATGCCGGGACGCGATGGGCGATGGCTCACCGTCCAGCTGCGCAAGCTCTATCCGTTGACGGCGATCGTCCTGGCGACTTCGGTGACCGATCTCTCGTCGACGATTACGCTCCGCTTCGGCGTCCTGTCATATCTGATCAAGCCGTTCGACCTCCCGGCCGTCCGAGAGGCGCTGCGCAGGGCCATCGAGTGGCACGACAATGTGGTCACGTCTGGCCCTGAGGCGGTCGAGCAAGAACGCCTCGAGGAGTGGCTCGACTCACTCGAGATCGTCTAGGGGCGTTCCATCCGCGCGTTGACTGCTCACAAGGACATGCTGTCGAGAAGACCTTCGTACGAGAGTCGGCCGCCGACGATGCGCGCCGCGGAGGTGAAGGGGTGCGGCGCGGTCTTCCCGCCGGAGCTGATGTGCGTGACGCCGTGATCCCGCGCCTTCAGATAGTCGGCAATCAGCCCGCGATGACATTGCCACCAGAGCGTCTCGGCGCACATGATCGCGACACGTCTTGTCTCCGTCTGGCGCAGCAGCGCGTCGATCGCGTGGCTGAATTCCGGCGTCTCCATGTAATCGGCGTAGCCGCGAAAGCTATCGTTGCGCCACGCGGTGTTGTGTGAGTCGGCACGCGGCCGTCGGCGTCCGCCGAGCGCTTCGTAGTGGGCGTAGTCGATGCCAGACGATGCGAGCGACTGCGAGAGCGCGTCGCGGCTGAACTGCGGATGGCGGCGCGAGCCCGGAAAACGTCTGACGTCGACGAGTAGCTCGATCGCGTTCGTCGTCAGCGCACCGAGGAACGATTCGATCGGCAACGTCGAGTGGCCGATCGTCCATATCTCCACCGCTTGATCGTAAACCGCGCGTCAAAGCTGGGGCGAGTTGTTGCTGGCGAACGTATAATCGGCAGTCAGGCCATGCCCGATCGTGCCGAACTGTTTCCCGTCGAGGCGCTGGACGAGAACCGTAGTGGCCATCTCACGAGCGATCAGGCACGGAGATTCCAGGGCATGGTCGACGGCCGCCGCCAGAGCACGCGGGGCCTCGCCGTGCCGGTGGGAGCGATTGGAGCGCTGCTGCTCATCCTGAGCGGCCCGGCGTCCAGCACGGTCAAGCGGCACCTCACCGGGTGGGGATTCATGGCGGCGGCGGCCATGATCCTGATAGCTCCCACGTTCGACCCGCTCGCGGCCGATGTCCAGGAGCGGCGGGTGGAAATGGTCCAGGGAGCCGTCGCCAAAACGAGGCTGCGATCGACGTCACGGACGGGGTTGGCCCGCTACTACCTGGACATTGAGGGGCGCCGGCTTCGGACGTTTCTGTCGGCCTATGAGGCGGCTCCCGACGCCGGTTATGTGCGCGCGTACTACCTGCCTCGTACGCGGCGGCTGGTCAATCTCGAGCGTCTGCCGAATCCGCCCCTTCCCTCGAGCCCCGACGAGGTCCGGAACATGTTCGGCAGGATGGCGCGCGCCTTCTTCACCGGCGATCGCCTCGCCTCTGCGAATGCCCGGGCGAGCGCGGCTGGTCTGATGGACGCTCTCCGGGAGACGACCATCGAGCCGCCCGATGCGCCGGACGGACGCATCGCCGAGGGTCTCGAGCGGCAAGCCCTCGTGGGCACGTGGAAACATACTGTGGCAACCGTAACCCTGGCCGAAAACGGAACGGCGACCGTCATGACAATTACGGGCGCGAGCCGGGCGGGACACTGGTCGATTGACGCACACGGACGGCTGCTGACCGATGTGACCGGCACGATGGAACCGACCGACGCTGTGCTCGAGGGCGACCGCCTGACGATTCACCTCGAAGGCCGACGCCTCATGTTCATTCGTGGGGCCAGTGCCTGATCATCCTCGGCGCGCTCACGGCCTCCGTCCGCGTTCACTATCCTGTCCAGCGCCGTGATGTCGGCGACTCGGGAATCTCTCGCTTGTCCGTTTCGCGCCATCGGCGCTACGGGCGACACTGACGTCAGTCACTCATGTATGGTGAGCTTGAAATGGGAGAAGAGCCACACCGACGAGAGTCTGAGGTGATGGTGAGCCGGGACGGAATCGAACCGTCAACCCGCAGATTAAGAGTCTGCTGCTCTGCCAATTGAGCTACCGGCCCACGTCGGTCTTTCTTCACGCGGGGAAACCCCAATTTTAGCACAGTGACCGGGCGCAACGCACGCAAGCGTCGCCAGAAGTTGTTCGGTCTGCGCCGGCTGCACTACACTGGTGAGACCGCGCCCGTAGCTCAGTTGGATAGAGCGGCTGGCTTCGAACCAGTAGGCCGGGGGTTCGAGTCCCTCCGGGCGCACCACTTTTCAACTCCCGATCTTCCTTCCAGCGCGCAACAGCGCGAGCGAAACAAGATAGCCAAACTGCAGGACGCCAAACCAATGCATTTGACTCGGCACGAGCATGAGGTACGCGCCGAACGGCAGAAACGAAAAAACGAATAGCGCAAGGAGCGCGAGCCGCGAGCGATATACGCTCGCGACCGCCGCCAGGAGCCCGCTCATTCCAAAGAACGGAATGATGAATGGCAAGAGCCCGGCGCCATCTTTGAAAATCGGCTCCGTCATGATCACGACGACGGACAAGAAGACGCAGCCGAGGCCGGAGGCGACCCCCACCGCGCGTCCGATGTTTTCGCTGTTCATCGAATCACCACGTCCGAGTCCTGGATGGCCGTGAGGCTGTACTCATGGGCGCATGTTACGGGAACAAGAGACTCATTCCAGGAAACGGCGCCGGTGTCCGAATGCAGAATCGCGATGGTCGGCTCGATTTCAATTCTGGCGGTCGAAGTGCAATTTTGGATCGCAGAACTGTGCGATCCTGCTTCGTCACGACGCCGATCGCGAACGATTCTCCCAGCGCCGTATGCTATCGTTTTCGGTGAGATTGAGGCCGTCCCCCAGGCCGGACGCAATCATCGTCGGTATCCGCCGACGGTAGCAGGCCACTTGTCGAGTGGCTCAGAAAGGGCCGCCTGATGGCTGCCGAGGTCATGTCCGCCTCCGACCGCACCGCGGCGTCTTATAAACGCCTCGCGGCATCCGCCGATATCCTCACCGCCGCATCCGACGAGTTCTCGAAGTCGATCTCGGTGCTCGACGGCGCGCTCAAGCTGCTGAACCTCGGCATCTCAGCGTGGGAAGGCATCAGCGGCACCGACGATGACGGCAACGGCAACTACTGGAGCGAGGACGTCGGCTACGCCAAAGTCGGAGGCACCTGGGGCATCGCGCTGCGCGTGCGCAGCGGCCGGCACAAGGGCGAAGAGGAAACCCACGAAGAGTGGCTGTTCAACGATGGTCCTCGTGCGATGCGCATCGGCGCGATCGACAAGATTCCTGACCTGCTCGAGCGGCTGGTGAAGGCCGCCGACAAGACGACCAAGAAGGTTCAGGAGAAGACCAGCCAGGCGCTCGAACTCGCCGCCGCGATTCTGAAGACGGCTGAGGAGATCGAACTGCAGCGCAAGCAGCGCCACCACTGAACGGCTACTTCTTCGACGCGGCCATCCAGGCCTCGACGTCCGGCGCCGTTCGCGGTGCGGCGCCAGAGAGCAGCTTCGGATCGCCGGCCGTGATCAGCACATCGTCTTCGATCCGGATACCGATCCCGTCGTAACGCTGCAGCGCCGTTCGCATCGACTGCTGTTCGGCGGGCGTCAGCTTCGCGAACACGTCGCCGGCGAGAATGTCGTCCTTCCGCACGTAGACTCCCGGTTCGTTCGTGAACACCATGCCCGGCTCGTAGACCCGCGTCCGATCGTAGACGTCGTGTGTCTGCAGGCCGAGTGGATGGCCGGTGCCGTGAAAGAGGTAGAGCCCCGCCTGTTCGGCCGTGTTCTTCGTCACCAGACCCAGTTTCAACAACTCTCGCCCGACCACCTCGATCGCCTTGTCGTTGACCTCGACATGCCTGCGGCCGGGCCGCATCAGCGTCAGCGATTCGTTCTGCGCCGCCAGCACGACGTCGTAGAGCGCGCGCTGCTCGGGTGAAAAGTGTCCGCTCGCTGGATAGGTGCGGGTGACGTCGGCGGAGTAGCCGTCCACTTCGGCGCCGATGTCGGTCAGCAGCAGGCCATTGCGGACAATCGGCTCGTTGTTGCTCTCGTAGTGCAGCGTCGTCGAATTGCGGCCGGACGCGACGATGGAGGGGAATGCCCAGCAGCAGGCGCCGAGGTTGCGGAACGTGAACTCGATGGTGGCCTGCACTTCGTACTCGTGAGTCGCGGTGAGCACGCGGGTCATCGCCGCCTTCTGGGCCTGAGCGGTGATGTCAATGGCGCGCTGGATCAGCGTCAGCTCCGCCGGACTCTTGATCTCACGCATGGCGAGGAGCGCGGCCGAGGCGTCGCGGAATCGGACCGGCGGATATTGCCGGCGCAGATCGTCGGCGAATTTCTGCTCGCGAGTGAGCGCGCCGCCGAGCGCAGCGGTGTCGTGCATGACCAGCCACACTTCAGCGCGTCCCGATCGAACCGCCGACAGAAAGGCGGGCTCAACCGGCGTGGCGTAGTAGCTGCGCTGCCCCGGCTCGCCGAAGCCGCGCCCCTGGAACAGCGCGTCGATGAAGCCATTGAAGCGGCGCGACGAGCTGACGTCCTTGACGCCGGTGACCGCGGTCACCTGTTCCCGGGACGGGATGATGCCGGTCCAGCGTTCGTTGGCGGGATCGCGGTCGCGCGAAAACACCATTTCGCTGCGCTCGTGGCCACCCGGCAGCATCACCAGCGTGGTGTCAGGCTCGTTCATGCCTGTGAGGTAGAGGAGATTGTCCTCCTGGCGGAACGGCCAATCGACGTCGCCGGTCCGGCGCGAGGCATCGCTCGAGAACGCGACAAACAGCGCGTCGGGACCGATGGTTTTTGCGAAGGCCGCGCGCCGCGCCTGGTATTCACTCGAGGCCACGCCGGCTTGTTGCGGTGGCCCCAGGGGCGGAGCTTGCTGCGCCGGTGTATGAGCGGACAGCAGTGCGATGAGGGCAAGGAGTGCGATGGAGTATCGAAGCGGCGTCATGATAACCTTCTGAACGTGCGCCCGTAGCTCAGCTGGATAGAGCGACAGTCTCCGAAGCTGTAGGCCACTGGTTCGAATCCAGTCGGGCGCACCAATAGGAATCGTCGATTGCAGAATGCTGAGTGCTGATTCACGTCAAGCGTTCAACTTCTGATGTAGCTTCGCCACTTTCTCCAGGTTGACCCCCTTCGATTTGCGAAGCGCGGCCCACAAATCGCCGACGCGCTCAAAGCGCTCCGGTGCGGTCGCGATCGTGAACGCCTGCCGATCGAACCCTTCGTCTATTTCCTGCCATGTGACCGGCGTCGAGACGCCGGCGTAGTCGCTCGCTCTGGCACTGTAAGCACCCGCGAGCGTCTTGCCCATGATGTTCTGCAGGCAGTCGATGTAGACACGCGCACCGCGAGCCTTTACCGCGCGTTCGGTTGTCGCCAGCTTCGGACGTTTCTGGACCACCAGCGCCGCCACGATCTGACAGAACAGCAGTCCGGCGTCATACGGCGTCCCCGGCGGCATCGGCACGTAGATGTGCAGGCCATCGGCGCCTGAGGTCTTCGGCACGGCGTCGGCGTTGAGTGCGTCGAGTTCGTCGCGAATCGAGCGCGCCACCTGGAGGACGTTCTCGAAGGGAACTCCTTCGGCCGGATCGAGATCGAAGGCGGCGAAGTCCGCAAACTCCGGATGCTCGACGCGCGAAAACCACGGATCCTGCGAGATCGCCGCCAGCTGGGTGGTGTAGAGCAGGGTCTTCAACTCGCCGCCCACGATTTGCGGTCGCTGTTCGTCGCCGACCACCGCGGTGCGGATGCCGGCTGGCACATCCGGTGCCCGATGCTGATAAAACGGCGGCCCGGCCACGCCGTTGGGAAAGCGCTTCATGACGAGCGCGCGATCGGCGATCGCCGGCAGCAGGTACGGCGACGCCCGCACGTAATAGCGGAACAGATCACCCTTGGTCAGCTTCTGCTTCGGCCAGAACACCTTGTGCAGGTTGGTCACCGCCAGTTCGCCGCCGCCCGGAAGCGTCAGCACGCCGTCCCTTCGCGCCGACTCGAGCGTCGTCAGCTGGGCCAGGAGATCGGATAGGTCAGCCTTCGATGCCCGGCGTTCGGTGTTTGACGGTGCGGGTTCGCCGCTGGTCATTCGCTTTGTTCGCTTCGCCTTTTTTGCCGGCGGCGCAACGTCGGGCCGACGCACATCGGAGGCGGAACGTCGAACAACATTCGTGTCCTTCTCGCGAGTCACGTCCTTTGCCTTCTTGTCATCGCGGAGTCCAAGGTAGACCGGGTGCCGCAGCTTCCCATCGGTGGTCCATTCCGTAAACTTCACCTGCGCGACCAGTTCCGGTTTCACCCAATGTGGCCGCTCGTTGGCCTTCGGGGTTTCGACAAACGGCGACGAGGCGATTTCGCGCTGGTCGAGCAATGCCTTGACCCGCGCCAGTTCGCGTTCGTTGAAGCCGGTCCCGATATGGCCGGCATAAATCAGCTTGCCGCGGTTCGAGGCATCCGCGCCGTGGACGCCAATCAACAGCGCGCCGAAGTACCCGCGCGACTGACGCGGTTCGGTCCATCCGCCGATCACGAATTCCTGTTCGTGGACGATCTTCATCTTCCGCCAGTCCGGCGTGCGTTTACCGGACTTGTACAGCGACGAAGCGTGCTTGGCGATCAGACCTTCCCATCCAGACGCCATCGCTTCGTCGTAGAGCGCGCGGCCGTCGCCGCGTACCTGCGTGCTGATGCGAAGCACCGGCGACTTGGTTCGAGCGAACAGCCGCTCGAGCGCGGCCCGGCGCTCGGTCAGCGGGCGGTCGCGGTAGTCTGTGGCGCCGTCGCGAAGCAGATCGAACACCAGAATGGCGACGGTGGGACGGTCGGTGGCAGGGGCCGGGCTGCCGCCCGGCGGCTTTTGTCGTTTGGCGCCAGACACATCAACGCCGCCCAGGTTGATACGGCCCTGCAGCTGTTGAAAGCCGGTGGGCTTGCCCTCCGCGTCGAGCGCGACGATTTCGCCATCGAGCACGAGCGGAGATGTCCGGCGGCGCGCCCAGGCTTCGAACGCGCGGGTGATCTCCGGAAACTGGCGCGTCTTCTCGTTCCCCAGCCTTGACCACAGCCGAACCTGACCCTTCGCGGCGATCTCGACGATGGCCCGGATGCCGTCGTATTTCGGCTCGTAGACGAATTGCGGGTCAGCCAGAGGCGCATCGGTCAACGATGCGAGCATCGGGCGGAGGTCGAAGGCCACGGGTGATTATGCCGATTTCGCTGCCTTTTTCGTGGACCTTTTCCGTGACCCGCCGCGTGCGTTGCCCGCCTGTGCAAGGCTCTGACGCAGCCGCTCCATCAGATCGACCACCTTCGCCTGGCGCGGCTGGGCGGGTGTTTCCAGGGTGATCGTTTTGCCCTTCATCTTCGCGCGAATGATGTCCATCAGGTTGTCGCGGTACTTGTCCGTGTATTTCTCCGGCTTCCAATCGGCGGCGAGACTGTTGACCAACGCCTTCGCCATCTCCAGCTCCGCTTTCCGCACCTCGCCGGCCTTGGGGAAGTCGAGGGTCCCTTCGTCAACGAGCTCGTCGGAAAAACGCAGCACCGAGAGAACGATCGCTTCGTCGATGACCTCGACTGCGGCCAGATGCTGCGTCTCGCGCAGGATGAATGTGGCGATGCCGATACGGCCCGACTCGCGGATCGCCTCGCGCAGCAGCACGTAGGCGCGGTCGCCGCCTTTTCCCGGCACCAGATAGTACGGCGTCTCGAAGAACCGATCGTCGATCGCGTCAGCCTTTACGAAGTCGAGGATGTCTACGCTCCGGGTCTTCTCGACGGCGGCGGCCCGGAAATCGTCCTTCGTGAGGACGACGAACTTGCCTTTGGCGTATTCGTATCCCTTGACCAGATCCTCCCACGCGACCGGCTTGCCGTCGCGGATGCAGACCCGCTCGAACTTAACCGGCGAGTGATCTTTCGCGTGCAGCATGCGGAAAGTGGGCCGGTGCTGCCGGACGGCGGTATGCATTTCGACCGGGATGCTGACCAGCCCAAAGGAGATCGCGCCTTTCCACAATGCTCGTGCTGCCATGATCAATGTTGCTTCACGTTTGATGCCACGCCGGGACATAATCGCCGCCATGAAACATCTGTTCGCAATGCTGCTGACTCTGGCGTTCACACCCCAGACTCCGGCGGCGCAGCCGCCAGCCCCGCCGATCCCCACCGGCATGTTCCTCAGCGCCGACGAGATCGCCGAGACGCTCAAGCACTCGACCGCGAACAACGTCATCGATCAGCCGATGAAGGCCTGGAGTGTCGACGGCTACCGCGTCTCGGTGGCGATGCTGCACCGGACGAAAGCCGAAACCTCGGCCCTCATCCACGATCGCGTCACCGAGATCTACCAGATTATCGAGGGCGGCGGAACCATCGTCACCGGCGGATCGCTGTCGGACGCGAAGCCGAGCGACTTGACCCGAATCGGCGCCGGGCCGAGCCGCACCGGA
>DASXIR010000099.1:0-16373 GCA_036497895.1 Vicinamibacterales bacterium
ATACTCGACGACCAGCAGACGGTGCTGGGAGCCTTCAGTCAGACATTCGACGTCCAGAACGCACGCGCCGGCGCCGAGTACAGGCTGTCCGAGGGCACGCGCGTGTTCGCCGAGGGCGGCATCTCACGCCTGATCGTCTCGCAATTCGACGCGAGCCGGACCGGTCCGGCGTGGCGGATGGGGCTGGTCCACAACATGCGGCGGGTTGGCGTGGACGTTCTCTACGCCCGATCCTTTGTTCCCTCGTATGGCTTCGGCGGCACGATGCAGAACGAGGAGCTGACCGGACGGGTGCAGCTGCCGGTTTCGCGTCGCATGTATACGACCTCGGCGGTGTCGTGGCGGCGCGACGACCCGATCGTCGAAACAGCGCTCTTCGGAAATCTCCCGCTCCGCTCCGTGTGGCTCGAAGGCACCTTCGGTTACGCCATGTCGCCTCAGATTCGCCTCGAAGTGTTCTACGCGGGAACCCATCAGACCATCGATCGCCCGGGCGGTGTGCTGGACCGCAACCGGGTCGGCGTCCAGATTGTCGCAGCCAAACCGATGAGGATTCGCTAATGGAAGACACGCACGTTCATGCTCTCGACTATCTCTCGGTCCTGCGCCGGCGCAAATGGTGGCTGACGGCGCCGATCATCGCGTCGATCGTCGTCGGTGTCCTGCTGGTCCTCTTTCTGCCCAAGCAGTACAAGTCCAGCGCCACGGTCGCCGTCCAGGCCCCCGCCATCTCGCCGAACCTGATTACGCAGTCGGCGCCGCTCGACAACGAGGAGCGGATCCGCGCGGTCTCGCAGCAGCTGCTCAGTCCGGCGGTGCTGACACGAGTCGCCAGAGACGAAGGCCTCTCGGCGACTCCGGGGGATGCGCTCTTCCGGCGCTTGCGCCTGGCCGTCACCATCTCGGTGCCCGAACCGGTCGCGACCACCAGCGAACCACGGCGATTCGACTCTTTCGTCGTGTCCTACGTCGATCCCGATCCGGCGATGGCGCAGCGGGTGACCAACCGCCTGGTATCGGTATTCGTTGACGAGAACTCGAGGACCCGCACACAGCGCGCCGAACAGACCGCCTCGTTCCTCGCCAACCAGGTGGCGGCCAGCCAGGCGCGCCTCGAAAACCTCCAGTCGCGGCTGCGGGCGTCGAAGGAAGCGCACATCGGACAACTGCCGGAACAGACGCAGGCGAATCTCCAGACGCTCGGTGGTCTTCGTCAGCAGCTCGAGACCAACGGCGTGGCGCTCCGCGGCGAGCAGGATCGCCTCAGTATGGTCGACCGGCAGGTGGCGGCCATGCTCCAGCCTTCGCCGATCGCCGGCCAGGGCGGGACGTCGATCGCGAGCGGAGTGTCTCTGACGCCGGAGCTCAAGGTGGCCGCCCTCGAACACGACCTCGCGACTGCCCGTCTCTCGTATACCGACAAACATCCGGAAGTCATCCGCCTGACCGAAGAGCTGAAGATCGCTCGCGAGCGCGCCGCGGCCGAACGAAAACGGCCGGTATCGGATCGAGTCGCCGCGCTTCAGAACGAACCGGCCTATCGCCAGCTTTCGGGTGAGCGTGACGCCGCCCGTCTCCGGGTCCGGGAACTCGAGGGCGTCGAGGGCGGCCTCCGGCGCCAGATCGCGCTTTATCAGTCGCGCGTCGAGAGCGCCCCGATGGTCGAGGAACAGCTGGCTTCCGTGCAACGTGACTACGACCTCGAAAAGACCCAGTACAGCGAACTGACCGCCAAGCTGCGAGCCGCGGCCACGGCAGAGAACGTCGAACAGCGCGGCAACGGCGAGCAGTTCTCCGTCCTCTACGGCGCCGCGTATCCGCTCGAACCGAGTAAACCGATTCCGCTGCGCGTGATGCTCCTCTCGATCGTCGCCGGCATCTGTCTCGGAGGGGTGTCGATGCTGGGACGCGAGTACTTCGATCGCTCGGTTCATGACGTCCGCGATTTGCGCGACGAGCTGGACCTTTCGGTCCTCGGGACGGTCACGCGAATCAAGGCTGCATGAGGCAGTGGTCCCTGAACGCCATTACCTGGAGAAGATGAGATGAGTCGCATTCAACAGATTCTTGAAAAGGCCGAGCGGGACGGCGGAATCGCCCGTCTGCGTCCGGTCGCGAGCACGGACGCGGCCGCGCCGTTCGAGTTCCACGGCACCGACATGCCACTGGATACAACGGACGGTGTCCTGATGGACGAGGTCGCCACCCGACTCGCCCCGGGCCGCGTGGTCAGGAACGTCCGCCTGGCTCCGGCCCTTGCCTCGGCTCTCATCCCGGGCGCTGCCGCCGCGGAACAGTATCGAGCCCTGCGCACGCGCATCGCTCAAGCCGAGCGCCTGACACCGCTCAATTTGATTGTCGTCACGAGCCCGGGGCGAGGCGAGGGCAAGAGCCTGACGACCGCGAATCTCGGTTTGACGATGGCGCAGGACGTTCAACGCCGAATCTGCCTGGTCGACGCTGACTTGCGCAATTCGAGCCTGCACACGCTCTTCGGGCTGTCCGGCGCGCCAGGACTCTCCGACGTCCTGACCGGACGTGCCGGGCTGGAGGACGCTCTCGTCGGTCTGGACGACCAGCACATCACCGTGCTTCCGGCAGGCAACGTCGTTGCTCATCCGGCAGAACTGCTTGGTAGCGCGACGATGCAACAGACCATCGCATCGCTGCGGGCTCACTTCGACCGCGTCCTGATCGACGCGCCGGCGACCGGACCGCTGGCCGATCTGGGAATCCTGGCGCCGCTGGTTGATCGCGTGGTGCTCGTCGTCCGGGCCGGAATCACCACCAAACCTGCGATTCAGGAAGCCGTCGCCACCATCGGCGCAGATCGTCTGCTCGGAGTCGTGCTGAATGACGCAGCGAATTGAGCGACGGCCAGGCGCACCAGAAGGGTTGACGACATGAGAGTCTTCAACCGTCACGTCTCGATGCGGGGACTGACCGTCTTCGGCCTCGAGACGCTGATGGTGTCTGGATCGGTCCTGGTCGCCGCCCGCCTTCACGACTCGGCCGACGACGTCGCGGCCACGTTCTGGCGCGTGATCCTGGTCACGGTGCTGTGTGAATTGTGTTTCTACTACAACGACCTCTACGACCTGAACCGGGTGCACTCGAGGGCTGAGCTGCTGGCGCAGGTCCTCCAGGCCATGGGCGCTGCAGCCATCGTGCTCGCGGCGCTCTCGCTTCTGCCTTCGATGCGTCTCGGCAGCGGGACGTTCTTGACGACGCTGGCCGTTCTGGTCGTGGCCATGCCGTTATGGCGGCTGGCGTTTGACGAATTGACCAGCGATCCGCACCTCGGAGAGCGCCTGCTGATCGTCGGCACCGGTCCCGTCGCCATGACCGTCGCCCACCACATTCGGGCGCAGCACGACTTCGCCTACCGCCTGGTCGGCTTCATCGCCGAGCCATCGGGTGCCGTCGCCACCGACGAGATGTTTCCGGTGCTCGGCACATTCTCCGAGCTGCCACGGATCGTCGCCGCCTATGAGATCCGGCGCATCGTGGTCGGCCTCTCGAACCGGCGCGGCCGGCTGCCGATCGAGGAACTGCTCGAAGCCAAATTGTCCGGCGTCCGGGTCGAAGACGCCGCGACGACCTACGAACGGATGACCGGGAAGATTCTGGTCGACGATCTCAAACCGAGCTGGCTGATTTTCTCCGACGGTTTCCGGGCCTCGACCGCCACCCGCTTCACCAAGCGCGTGGTTGACCTCGTCGGATCAGCGGTCGGCCTCGTCGTCTGCGCTCCGCTGATGGGGCTGACGGCCCTGGTCGTCAGGATCGAGTCGCCTGGAGCGGTGCTCTACCGCCAGGAGCGCGTAGGAGAGAACGGACGTCCGTTCACCCTTTACAAGTTCCGCTCGATGCGTCTGGATGCGGAGCACGGGACGCCGGTCTGGGCCCAGGACCACGATCCTCGTATCACCCGCGTCGGCCGCTTCATCAGGATGACGCGTCTCGACGAACTCCCCCAGCTCTGGAATGTGTTCAAAGGGGAAATGAGTTTTGTCGGGCCTCGCCCCGAGCGGCCGTTCTTTGTCGAGCAGCTGGCACAGGCGATTCCCTTTTACCTGTCGCGCCACGCGGTGAAGCCCGGGGTGACCGGCTGGGCGCAGGTCCGCTATCGATATGGTGCCTCGGTCGAGGATTCACTCGAGAAGCTGCGCTACGACCTCTACTACATCAAGCACCTGTCGATTGTGTTCGACCTCACGATCCTGATCGACACGGTCAAGGTCATTGTCTGCCGCAAGGGGGCGCAGTGAGCAGCGCCGACTACCCGGCGGCAATCGACGACGCAGCGGAGACGCTGAAGGTCGCGCGCAACGTGTCGACCCGATATCTGGCGATTGGTATCGAGGCCGCTCTGGGCCTCGTCGTCCTGCCGTTCAACGTCGCCCACCTGGGGACCGCCGCCTACGGCCTGTGGATGCTCGCGGCGTCCGTCACCGCCTATTTCTCGGTGCTCGACCTGGGGTATTCCGGCGCGCTGGTAAAGTTCGTCGCCCAATACCGATCGCGCCGCGACTACGTCGCCCTCAACGAAATTCTCAGCACGACGTTCTTCGTGTTCACAGGGTTCGGCGTCCTGACCTATCTGGTCGCCATGCTGATTGCCCTGCTGCTCGGTCACATCTTCAAGCTGTCCCCCGACCAGGTCCGCGTCGGCCAGATCGTATTGCTGATCACCAGCCTGAACGTCGCGGCCGGCACAGCGTTCAACGTGTTCGGCGGCGTGATCAATGGATTCCAGCGCTTCGACCTGAACAACGTCGTCGGCGCCATCAGCAGTGTGATCACCGCGCTGGTGAACGTGGCAGTCCTGGCCGCGGGCTACGGCCTGATCGAACTGGTCGCCGCCACCACATTCGTGCGAATCGCGACCTACTTCGTCTATCGCGCCAACGCGTATCGGGTGTTCCCCGGTTTGCGCATTCGCTGGTCGTCGTTCAGAAGGGAACGTCTCCGCGAAGTGACCGTCTTCAGCGTCTACATGCTGCTGATCGACTGCGCCAACAAGCTCAATTACTCCGTCGACGCGCTGGTGATCGGCGCCTTCCTGAACACCAGCGCCGTCGCGGTCTGGACCATCGGCCAGCGCGTGGCCGAACTGACTCAGCGCCTCACCAATCAGTTGAACGACGTGCTGTTCCCCACGGTGGTTGACAACAGTTCGTCGGCGCGGCTGTCGCGCCTCCAGACCATCTTCATTCAGGGCACACGGCTGTCGCTGGCGACTGTCGTACCCATTGGCGGTGCGATGATTCTGCTCGCGCCCACGCTGGTCATGGCCTGGGTCGGGTCCGGTTTTTCGGCGAGCGTCATCGTCCTGCGCCTGTTGACGTTCTCGGTGATCGTCCGGGTCGGAAACGCGACGGCTGGCACGTTGCTGAAGGGCGCCGGCGAACACCGCCTGGTTGCGTTCATGAACGTCGGCGCAGCCCTGGTCAATCTAGCGCTCAGTATCGCGCTCGTCGCCCGATTCGGTCTCTCTGGTGTGGCGATCGGCACGCTGGTTCCGGTGTGCCTCGCGTCCACGCTCATCCTGTTTCCGGCAGCCTGCCGTCGCGTCGAACTTCCGGTGTGGCACGCACTCATGGAAGCCGTGTGGCCGGCAGTGTGGCCAGCGGCAGTGATGACGCTGTACGTACTGGCGACGAGGGCTCTGGTGCCGCCGCACCTTTTCCCGGTCGCGCTCGAAATGGTCTCGGCCTGGGCGATTTACGCCGCCGTGTTCGGATTCTTCGGGATCAGCGAGACGCAGCGGCAGGCGTATCAGTTGAAGGCCGTCGAACTGGTGCGGCGTCGGACGACTGCCGCACATCAACTCACAGGGGGCGCATGAGAGCAGTAATCCTGGCCGCAGGCCGAGGTCACCGGCTGCGCGAAGTCACCGCCGATCGACCGAAGTGCCTGGCGCAGGTTGGCGACTGCACGTTGCTGGCACGGCAGATCGCATCTCTCCGCCGGCTCGGCCTCGATCGCATCGTGGTTGTTGCGGGATTCAACGCTGAGAGCGTGCGTCTCGCCTGCGATCGTGATGTTGAGCTGGTCATCAACACCCGCTATCACTCGACCAACAGCCTGTATTCCCTGTGGCTGGCGCGCAACCTGCTTAAGGAGGGCTTCGTGGTACTGAACTGCGACGTGCTCTTCCACGATCAGCTCTTGTCTGATCTGGTGACGGCTCGCGACGAGGACGCCCTGCTCATGTGTGCGAATCGCGGCAACTCGTACTCCGACGAGGAGATGAAGATCCGGGTGCGGGGCGGATGCGTGAGCGCGATCGCCAAGACGCTGCCTGCGAATGACGTCGACGGAGAGAACGTGGGGATCGCGAAGTTCGGCGCCGCCGGCGCCGCACTCCTGTTGGAGCAGATGTCCTCGCTGCTGGCGCAAGGCGGTACCCGTGATTGGCTGCCGTCTGCATTTGCAGCCTTCGCCCGGCTTCGACCGCTGCGGGTCGTGGACACGCGTGGTTTCCCGTGGACGGAAATCGACTTTCCGGAGGATTACGAGCGCGCCTGCCGCGACGTGCTGCCGGCGATCGTCTCCACCCATCCTGGCGCCGAGCGCCGCCGGCACGTCGTCTCACGGCGCGACCAACCACAAGCAGGGAGCCTGCAACATGTATGAACGCTTCTACAACCTTCGCGAGCGGCCGTTCTCGCTCAGTCCCGACCCGGATTACCTCTACCCGAGTCGTGTGCACTCCGAAGCCCTGAGCTATCTCCGCTACGGCATCGAGGGCCATGCCGGCTTCGTGGTCATTACCGGCGAGATCGGCTCCGGCAAAACGACGCTGCTGCAAACGACTCTCCGCGGCATCGATCGACGCACGTCGGTGGCGCGCCTGGTCAGCACCATGCTCGACGCTCGCGAACTGCTCGAGGCGGTGATGCTCGATTTTGGTCTCGCCCCTCCCGCGGGGGCGAGTAAGCCGGTGCTGCTCCGTGAATTGGCCAGGTTCCTGGTCGAGCAGCGAAAGGCTGGCCGTCTCGCCCTTCTCATCATCGACGAGGCGCAGAACCTGAGCCTGTCGGCGCTCGAGGAGGTGCGGATGCTGTCGAACCTCGAGACCGAGAAGTCGAAGCTGATTCAAATCGTGCTGATCGGCCAGCCCAACCTGCAGGACCTGCTGAGCAAGCCCGAGCTCGAGCAGCTGCGGCAACGAGTCACGGTTCGGTACCACCTGCGCGCTCTCGATCCGCGCGAAACCGCCGCGTATATCAATCATCGACTTCGCAAGGCGTCCATCGGCGCGCCTCTGGTGTTTCCGCACGACGTGACCGACCTCATCGAGCAAGCCAGCCAGGGCCTGCCGCGGCAAATCAACGTCATCGCTGACGCCGTGCTGCTGTCGGGCTACGGGGACGGCAAGGCGATTATTGACGTTGCCCTCGTCAGTGAAGTGATTGCGGAACTGGAGTCGAGCGGCGTCATTCAACGGCCGCAGACGTCGAGGTCGGCGCCGGTCCCTTCGCCGGTCATGGAACCGGTCGACCCACTGGCCGAACGGGAAGCACAGATTGCACTGCGCGAGCGCCAGCTTGCCGAACAGCACCGGATCGTCGCGCAGCAGTACCGCATCATCCGTGAGTTGGAGTTGGCGATGTCTGCGCCCACGCGGCCATCGACGCCGCCACCGGAGCCTGCCGCGCCGACGCGCACCGAGTCAGTACCGACGCCGTCGCCGGCCACTTCGACGTACCGACAGAGCGAACTCCTCTCGACCACGTTTCGCGGCGTCAACGAGGCGCCGGCCCGGTCGGAGGGCGCAAAGGTGACTCCTCCACCGCCCGACCGGTTCTGGACGCGCGTCAAGCGCGGATTGTTCGGTTCCGCCATGCCGACGACCACCGAGGACCCGGTCACCGGCGAGTCCTATGTGAAGGGAATCTGATTCCGTGACCGTGCTTTTCTGGACGTCGGCGCTGGTCATCGTTTACGTGTACGCGGGCTACCCGCTCCTGCTTGTCCTCTGGGCGAAGCTTCGCACGCGGAGGGTACGACCTGGTTCGGTTCCGACCGACCCGCCAACGCTGTCGATCGTGATCGCGGCCCGCAACGAAGCACGCCGTCTCGCAGCTCGTATCGAAAACCTGCTGGCGCTCGACTACCCGACCGATCGCAGGCAGATCATCGTCGTTTCGGACGGCTCGACCGACGACACGCTGGACGTACTGCGCCGGTATCCCGAGGTTGACGCGATCGGGATATCGGCGTCCGGTAAGGCGCAAGCGCTGAACGTCGGCGTCGAACATGCGACCGGTGAGATTCTCGTGTTCGCCGATGCGCGCCAGATGTTCTCACCCGATGCATTGAAAGAGCTTGTGGCCCCCTTCGCCGACCCGGCCGTCGGCGGTGTCACTGGCGAACTACTGCTCGATTGCGAAGCCTCCGACGTCGCCGGCCGCCGCGGCGGCGGCGATCGGCGGGGCGACCCGTGCGAGCGGCGACGCGTTCCGCCGCGAGTACCTGGTCGCCGCTCGGACGTGAATCGCCGCGACGGAGCTGCCTCCTCGATCGGTGACGGCATCGGCCTCTATTGGCGTTACGAAAAGAGCCTGCGGCGTCTCGAAAGCGCGATCGGCTCGACGCTTGGCGCCACCGGCGCGATCTACGCGCTGCGGCGCTCGCTCCGCCGGCCGCTGCCCGCTGACACGATTCTCGACGATGTGCTGACGCCGATGTGGGCGGTGCTGGCTGGTTATCGGGTCGTCTTCAACGAACACGCGGTCGCCTTCGATCGCGCGGCGGTTGACGTCGACGCCGAGAATCGCCGCAAGGTCCGCACCCTCGCGGGCAACGTCCAGATTCTGCTGCAGGAGCCGCGTCTGCTGTTGCCCGGTGCGAACCCGGTGTGGCTGCAGTACGTCTCGCACAAACTCGGTCGATTACTCATTCCGTTTGCACTGGTCGGTGTCTTCGCCGGCAACCTCGCGCTGGCAGACCGGCACCCTTTCTTCGCGATCGTCCTGACCGCCCAGTGCGGCGTCTATCTGCTCGGCGGTTACGGCGCCTGGCTCGACTTCCAATCGACGCGGCGGGCCCAGGACGCGGCCGCTTCATTCCCGGTCACTCGAACCGCCGACGATCGTACCGGCCGCCGGCCGACGCTGGTCGCACGCAATGGATAAGTCCATGCCGCACCCCCGCACACAAGCTGGCTCGCTCGTCGATCGAATGGCCCGGGTCGCGTTCCTGTTCTTCGTCATGAACTACTCGGCAGTAGCCGGGATGATCTCCGCGTTCCGGGGGCGCGACGTATGGCAATGACCACCGTCGGCGCTCACGACGAGCGCCTGGCGTTCAACTTCGGTGTCGGTACGGTTCCGGGCCGAGGTCAGCAGGCCGATATCGTCCCGACCTTTGCGACGGCGGCATACGCGGAGCCGCGCGACTGGGGATACGGCGGTCTGCTCGCGTTCACGGCAGTCCTGCTGCTCAGGCCGCAGGATCAGATTCCGGCCCTGCGCGTTTTGCACCTGGCGGAGATCTGCGCGTTGATCGGCATCGGGCCGATGATCCTGCATCGGTTCGCGCGCCGGGCTCCGGTGTTTCGCGTCACTCCGGAAACCGTGGGCCTGGCGATCCTGGGCGCGGTGATGCTGGCCACGGTACCGTTTTCGATCTGGCCCAGCGATGCCCTGATGATCATCTTCGACTCGTATCTGAAAATCGTCATCGTGTTCGTGCTGATGATGAACACCCTGACCACCGCAAAACGCATCGAGCAATTGACGTCGCTGATTGTGCTGTGCTGCGGCTACATCGCGTTCCGCGCCGCTTTCGACTACGCCCGCGGCGTCAACCTGGTGGACGGCGGCCGAGTTGCCGGCGCGGTGAGCGGTATCTTCGGCAATCCCAACGATCTCGCGCTGAACATGGTCACCTTCATGCCGGCCGCGATGATGCTCGCCTTCAGCCGCCAGCAGCCGGCGTGGCGCCGCCTGCTCGCCGCAGGCATTGCCGCCTTGATGCTCGCGACCGTGGTCTTCACCAAGTCGCGCGGCGGCGCACTCGGCCTCGGCGTGATGCTGGTCACATTTCTCTTTCTCGGCCGGCGGCTGCGACCCGGATTCACGATCATGGCCCTGGCGTCGGTGCTGCTCGCGGTGCCGTTCATGCCTACGTCTTTCTGGAACCGCATGGCGACCATCGCGGACGAGAAGCAGGACAAGGCCGAGTTCACCGGTTCGTCCGAGGCCCGCCGCGTGGTGATGGAGGAAGGGATCGCGACGTTCTTCGAACGTCCGCTGGTCGGTGTCGGCGTTGGTCAATTCAAGAACTACAACCCACCGGAGCGCAAGGAACGGTGGCGGGAAACCCACAACGCGCTGATTCAGGTCGCGGCGGAAACGGGCGTGTTCGGCCTCGCCGCCTTCGTCTTTCTCCTCTTCCGGGCGGTTCGCTCGGTCGTGCAAACCCTGCGCATGTTACGGCCGGCCCGGCGGGGCCGCCCGGATCCCCTCCGCACCGCGATGAGCGCGGCCGACCGGGCCTCGCTCTATGCGGGCACGACCGCACTGGCGGCGGGGCTGGCCGGCTGGTTCACCTGTTCGTTGTTCGCGTCGGTTGCGTACAGCTGGACGTTCTACTACGTCCTGGCGCTGATTGTCGCCACCCACGAGCTCGTTCGGTTGCGCCTCACGCCCGGAAGGGAGTTGCGCGCGGCGTGACCAGGGTCAGCGTTGTCATTCCGGCCTTCAACGCAGGGCGCACGATCGCCGCGGCCATTCAGTCGGTGTTCGCCCAGACCTGCGGCGACTACGAACTCATCGTGGTGGACGATGGCTCGACCGACGACACCCTGTCGCAGGTTCGGATGTCGGGAGACCACATCACCTGTCTGTGCCGGGCCAACGGCGGCGCCGGCGCGGCCCGCAACGAAGCGCTTCGCATCGCCACCGGACACCTGGTCGCATTTCTCGACGCCGACGATGTCTGGCTGCCGTGGAAGCTGGAACGTCAGGTCGCCTACTTCGAACGTTTTCCGGAAACCGGTCTTTTGCACGGTGGTGCGCTCGTCAGTCGCACGCCCCTTCAGACTGCGCTCGGCACTCGCGATGTCGAGGATCCTGGCGCCGGGATCGCGGCGCCGTCCGGGATCTTTTGCGAACTCTTTCACGGCGACCTCGACATCAACACGCTGACGGTCATGGCGCCGCGGCACGTGCTGCTCGAAACCGGAGGCTTCGACGAGCGGCGCGAACTGCACGTCGAGGACTGGGACTTGTGGCTCCGAATTGCGGCGCGGCATCCCGTTGGATACCTGCCGATGCCGCTGGCGATTCATCGCCCGGGCGGGGCGATGAGCAGTGCCGTCGAGAAGACATTTCTCGGCCAGCGGCTGGTGATCCAGCAGTCGGCGCATCTCTGCCAGGCGGGCTGCCGTTTGCATGCCGAGGCGCCGCAGCAATGTCTTGAGCGCCGCGAGCACCGCTACTACAGCGAGCTCGGATACCAGCAATTCTGGACCGGCGAGATGAAGCAGGCACGCTCGGCTTTTGCAGAAGCCCTGCGACGGCGGCCCGACTCGATCCGGACGCGCGTCTACCATGCCGCCACCTTTGTCGGCCGGCGATGGTTCGACCTGGCGCGCAGGGTCTTGCGTGCGGGGAGAGCCGGCGGCGAACCGGCGGCGATCGCCACGCCAGACCTGATTCAGGACACGCCTGTTCGGAGGGCGCGTGCAGCGGTCGCACGCGGGGTCCATCGCATCGATGACGCGATCTACGCCATCGGCCGGACTCGTCAGCGAATTCTGTTTGAGGGTGCGTCGCCGTTGAGCCTGGTCGTCGCCAGTCCGGTCATCGAAGCGATGCGCGGCGATCGACGGCTCGAATTGTGGTTCACCGCGAATGACTCGGTCTGGAACGCCAGTGACCTTTTCGACGGGGCCGGCATCAACCAACGCGTCGTGTCTGCGGCCGCCGCGCGCTGGATGAAGTTCGACGCACACCTCAACACCGACTTCTGGAACATGACGTGGCTGCCTCGTGGCGCGCGCCGGGTCCATTTCTTTCACGGCGTCGCCGGCAAGTACGACCTCGACGCGCCGACGCGAATCGCTCCGGTCGTCGCGACGTTCGATCGGTTGTTGTTTCCCAACCGGGATCGTCTGCGGAGGTATGCAGAGGCGGGCCTGGTGGATCCGGACACTCCCACGGCGGCGCTGATCGGCTATCCCAAGGTTGACTGCCTGGTCGACGGCACACTGAACCGCTACGCGATCGGCGCGGAGCTCGGCCTCGACCGGTCGCGTCGCACTGTGCTCTACGCGCCGACCTGGTCGGCGCATTCATCACTCAACAAAGCCGGCGAATCGATCATCACTGCGCTCCGGCAAGGCGGGCACAACGTGATCGTCAAGCTGCACGACCGGTCGTACGACCCGTCGATGCGCGCTTCGGGCGGCATCAACTGGCGGACTGAGATAGAGCGAATCTGCCGCGAGCAAGGCGCTCACCTGGCACGCGGCTACGACGCTGCACCGTACCTCTATGTTGCCGACGCGCTCGTCACCGACCACAGCTCCGTCGGTTTCGAGTTCATGCTTCTCGATCGTCCGGTGATCGTGTTCGATTGTCCGGAGCTGATTGATGCTGCGCGAGTCAACCCGCAGAAAGTCACGCTGCTTCGGAGCGGAGCCGACGTCGCCGCGCTCAGCGATCTGGGTCGTGTCGTCGACCGCGCGCTCGACACGCCAGCGAGCCTCTCGGCCAGGCGGCGGGAAATCGCCGCCGATCTGTTCTACGGCCCCGGTTTCGCGACCGGACGCGCGGTCCAATGCATCTACGAGCTGCTGGGATTGCCCGCTCCGGTCTCGCCGCTCGAGCCGGTGCTGATCCCAACCCCTGTTGACCGTGTTCCTGTTCTTTCCAGATCCTCCGCCAGAACCAGCTTTCATGTGTGAAACCATTTGCGCCGTTTGGTGGCGTCGCTTCCGTGTGTCGTCAATCCTCAGCCTGGCGCTCTGTGCGGGTGTCCTCGCGCTACCGGGACGCGCCGCGGCAGACGATCAGATCTATTTTTCAGCAGTCGACAACGTCACCAACGTGCTGGTCCAGAAAATCAACGCCGAGACGGTTCGGCTCGACATCTCGAGCTGGTATCTGAGCGAGCATGCGATCTCGATCGCCATCGCCAACCGATTCCACGCCGGCGTCCAGGTCCGAATCATCGGCGATCGCGCCGCTCTCTTCGAAAACGACGTGCACACCAAGAACGAGTTCTACTGGCTGGCGAGTCAGGGCGTCCCGATCCGGCTGCGTTTCAATCCCACCTGGTTTCCGGAGATCAACCACTGGAAGATGGCCCTGTTCGTCGGACAGAACATGGTCGAATTCGGGTCCGGTAATTTTGCGCCAGTCGAACTCGCGCCGGTCTCCTCGACCAACTACGACGATGAAACGGAGCTGTTCACGACCGATCCGGCGCTGGTCAACGCGTTCAAGACCAAGTTCGATGTGATGTGGAACGACACCACGCCGGAACCCGAAAGCCTGGTCGCGAACCCGCCGTATCTCAAGGACTGGAACGACGCCTGCGCCCACGAGCCGACCGGCGGCTGCTCGGACTACCTGACTCAGTACCCGAATCCCGTACCCATGGTGATCAATACCGCGCGGCTCGAGGGCAACAACCCGATGCCGGTTGATTTGATCTGGGGGCAGGGTCCGGACTTCAACAACCGGCTTACGCAGGAGATCAACAACGAGCAGAATCGCATCGACCTGGTCGTCTACCGGCTCGAGGTGGACAACATCACACAGGCGATTCTTGCCAAGTTCAAGGCCGGCGTGCCCATTCGCATCCTGGTTGACCCTGCTCAGTACACCAAGATCACCTGGCCGGAGTACTGGCTCACCCACGCC
The DNA here is from genome assembly GCA_036497895.1 of Vicinamibacterales bacterium. Classification (GTDB taxonomy): domain Bacteria; phylum Acidobacteriota; class Vicinamibacteria; order Vicinamibacterales; family CAVVIG01; genus CAVQFC01. The sequence continues at coordinate 13,887 of DASXIR010000099.1, forward strand.
AACATCGACAAGCTGTGGGCGGCGGGAGTGCCGATCCGCCAGGCGCTGCACGATGGCGTCACGCACATGAAGACGCTGGTGACCTCGACCTACGCCACCAACGCGTCGTCCAACTTCGGTCCGAACTGGCAGCGCGACCACGACTATTTTGTCAGCGCAACCACCAAGCCATCGATCTACCAGGCAATTGCGAACCGCGTGGACGTGATGTGGAACGACAGCGTCGGATTCGGCCCGCTCAAGCTGACGCCCCCGAACGCGGCCAGCCTGGCGAGTCCGGCTTCGGGTGCCACTGACGTTGCCGGGAGCACCCCGCTCACCTGGAACACGGCGGCGTGGGCCGTCAGCTATGACGTCTATCTCGGTACGACGCAGGCCAATATGGCCAAGGTCGCGAATGTGCCGGCGCAAATGGTGGTGAACCCACCGGCCACCTATTCGTGGACGCCGAGTACGTCGCTGCAGGCCGGCGCTACCTATTTCTGGAAGGTGGTTTCGCGGACGAATGCGACCGCGCTGGCGCCAACCATGATCGCGACCTCGTCTGTCTGGTCGTTTTCGACCGTCGGCACGGCCGGACCGCCGGCGGCGCCAACGGTCCCCAGTCCGGCGACGGGCACGACCGGTGTGTCGACTTCACCGCTCCTGACCTGGTCTTCGGGCGGGGCGACGACCTACGACGTGCGCTTCGGCACCGCCAATCCGCCGCCGCAGGTCTACAGTGGACAGCCAGCGGCATCATTCAGCCCGGCGTCGCTGACGCCAGGGGTCACCTACTTCTGGCAGATCGTCGCCCACAACACCGCCGGTGCCGCGACTGGACCGGTGTGGTCGTTCACGACCGGCAGCGCCGCGGCCGACGTCGTGATCTACGCCAACGACCCGGGGAATACGGCGCACGGATTCTGGTCGATGGTCGCTGACGGATCGGCGGCAGGCGGTGCCAAACTGTCGACGCCGGACAACGGCGCGCCAGCCACGAACAACCCGGCCGCAGCGCCGTCCGACTACGTGGACGTCACGTTCAACGCGCAGGCGAACACGCCCTACACGTTCTGGATCCGGCTCCAGGCCGTGAACAACTCGAAATACAACGACGCCGTGTGGGTGCAGTTTTCCGACGCGTCCGCCAACGGTGCTGCCGTCTACCAGATCAACAGCACGAATGGCCTGCTGGTGAATCTGGCGACCGACTCGAGCGGCTCGAGCGACGTCGGCTGGGGCTGGGTGAACGGCGCCTACTGGCTGACGCAGCCGGCGACGGTCACGTTTGGCAGCGGCGGTTCCCATACGTTGAGAGTCCAGGCGCGTGAGGATGGCGTCCAGTTCGATCAGATTGTCCTCAGCGCGTCCACGTATCTGACTCCGGCTCCTGGCATCAGAACCAACGACTCCACGATTGTCGCCAAGCCTTCGCCGCCGGGACCGCCGTCCACTCCGACGGCGCCGTCGCCTTCGAACCAGGCCACGGGTGTGGCCACATCACCAACGCTGACCTGGACCGCCAGCGGCGCCACCAGCTTCGACGTGCGCTTCGGGACCTCGAATCCACCCGGCTCGGTGTCCACCAGCCAGTCCAACGCGGCCTATACGCCAGCTGCGTTGGCGAACAGCACGAAGTATTTCTGGCAGATCGTCGCGCACAACGCAGCGGGCACGGCCACGGGACCCGTCTGGTCGTTCACGACTGCGGCGGCCGGCCCTCCGCCGCCCAGCGGCGACGTCGTGATCTATGCGTCCGACATTCCAGCTGTCAGTCTCCACGGCAACTGGGTGGTGGCGACCGACCCGTCGTCGCCGAACACGACCAAGCTCGTGACGCCAGACAACGGTCTCGCCTTCACGGACGCGGCGCTCGCGACGCCGACTCATTATGTCGACGTCACCTTCACCGCGGCCGCCGGAACTCCTTATCGCTTCTGGATGCGGATGCAGGCGCTGAACAACTCCAAGTTCAACGATTCGCTCTGGGTGCAGTTCTCTGACGCGCTCGCCAACGGCTCGCCGATTTATCCGATCAACAGCAGCTCCGGACTCGACGTGAACCTCGCCGTCGACTCCACGGGCAACGGACTCAGCAAGTGGGGCTGGCAGAACACGGCCTACTGGCTCTCGCAACCGACCACGTTCACGTTCACAACCAGCGGCACACACACGCTGCGCATTCAGGTGCGCGAGGATGGCGCCCAGTTCGATCAGATCGTCCTCAGCAGCGGGAAGTACCTGACGGCCGCGCCTGGGCCGGTCGCCAACGACACGACGATCGTCGCCAAACCCTGAGGAGGAGCGCGGATCGTGTTTGTTTCGATTGTGATCGCCACCCGGAATCGCAGCGTTCTGCTCGGGCAGACACTGCGTGCGCTGGCGCGCCAGACATGGCCGGCGGCGGGTCTGGAGATCATCGTCTCCGACAATGGCTCCACCGACAATACGCGTGACGTCGTCACGTCGATTGAGGGGACCGGATGCGCCGTTCGCTACCTTTCG
>DASXIR010000100.1:0-3509 GCA_036497895.1 Vicinamibacterales bacterium
CAGGTAGCTCTCAGGTTCGATCGCGAACTGTGCAAAGAAGTTGCGCGGATCCTTGTAGATGCCGCCGAACCAGTTCGCCCAGGTGACGTCCTGAACGCCCGGAGTCGCCCGGATCTGCTCGGCGTGACTGGTGGGCATCGAAAAAATCAGCGAGGTCGATCGCTGTGTGACGATCCGTGTCGACGAACTCCCCTCGGTACCGGCGTTGAAGCCGTCGAGCACGGCCCGAAGCGCCGAGAACAGGAACACGGCGATCGCCACGCTGACCACGGTCAGCAGCGTGCGGCGCTTGCTCCGACGCGCGCTCTTCAGCACCAGGCCGACGAACTTCATGCGCCGACCTCGACCGTGCCGACCAGGCTGCCCTTTTCGAGATGCAGCAGGTGCGAGGCACGCTCGGCAGCGTGCGGATCGTGCGTCACCATCACGATGGTCTTCTTGAATTCCTGATTCAGGCGCTGCAGCAACAGCAGCACTTCGCCTGCGGACTTGGCGTCGAGGTCGCCGGTCGGCTCGTCTGCGAGCAGCAGGGTCGGATCGGTGACAATCGCGCGCGCGATCGCGACGCGCTGCTCCTGGCCGCCGGACAACTGCCGCGGGTAGTGCTTATCCCGCTCGGCCAGACCGACGATGCCGAGCGCCGTCATGACGTGATCGCGGCGCTGCATCTTCGACAGGTTGGTCAGGAGCAGCGGCAGTTCGACGTTCTCGAACGCGGTCAGCACGGGAATGAGGTTGTAGAGCTGGAAGATGAAGCCGACGTGGCGTGCGCGCCACGACGCCAGCGCGCGTTCGGACAGTCCGCTGATCTCGGTGTCGCCGATTCTGATCGAACCGCGCGTCGGCCGATCGATGCCGGCCAGCAGATTGAGCAGCGTGGACTTGCCGGAGCCCGACGGACCCATCAGCCCGAGAAAATCGCCGGCGGCGACGGAAATCGTGACGCGCTCGAGCACTGGAATCTCGATCGCGTCGCGCTTGTAAGTTTTGGTGACGTCCTTGAGTTCGATGAGCGCCATGATTCGCCTTACGTTCCTTTCACGCGGACGCGGGCGTGGTCAGCGAGGCCGGGTGGCGGGTTCAGAATCAGCGCCTCCCCGGGCACGACGCCGCTTTTCACTTCGACCTGATCGATGCGTTCGGCGCCGAGCACCAGCGTGCGGCGAAGCGCGCGCCCGCCGGCTACCACCCAGGCGGCGGGCTGGCCGGCCTGCTCCGTCACCGCGCGCTTGGGCATCAGAATCACCGGCGCGGTATTGGCCGCGGACGCCGCGCTGGCGGCGTGCGGCTCCTGGAACGTGACGCTGGCGGTCATTTCCGGCTTCACGTGTTCGTCCGCATTGAGAATGGTGACGCGGACTTCGACGATCGCCTTGGCGCGATCGGCGGACGGGAAGATCTGCCGGAGGCGGCCCTTGTACATCTGATCCTGGTAGGCTTGCAGCTTCACCGCGGCCGGCATCGCCTGCATCAGCTTGGCCACACTGTTTTCGCTGACCTCGGTCTGAACCTCGAGTTCGTGGAGGTCGGCGATGGTCGCGATCGCGCCGCCCTCGCGGGTCGACTGGCCGGTGACGCCGTACGGCGAGACCGTCTCGCCCATCTCCGCCCGCTTCTTGATGACGACGCCGTCGAATGGCGCGCGGACGTTGGCGTTCTCGAGGGCTTCTTCAGTGACGCGGACGCGAGCGTGTGCCGATGCGATTGCCGCCTCGGCCGCTTTCACGCGGGCCGCTGACACGCCGGCCGCCGATTCGGCGCCGGTCAACGCAGCGGTGGTGGTGATGCCGTCCTTGATCAGCAGACGCTGGCGATCGAGATTGCGGACATCTTCGTCGCGCGCGGCAATCGCCTGACCGAGCGCCGCCTCCGCCTCAGCCACTGCGCGCCGTGAGGCCTCGAGTTGCGCATCGATATCGGCGTGCTCGATCTCGGCGATGACTTCGCCCTTGCGGACGCGGGTGCCTTCCTCGAACCCGACCCGCGCCAGCCGGCCGCCCATCTTCACGCCGACGTCGCTGCTGTGCCGGGCCACGACGTAGCCGGTCGCGACCAGCACAGGGAGTTCGGTCGAGCCGCCGGCCGAGGCGACCACCTGGTTGACGCGGCCGACCTCGACTTCCGGTGCCCGCCGGTCTTCGACCGAGGAGCGGATCGTCGGATACGCGGCGGCGGCGCCGGCCGCAAGAATGAAGACCACGAGCCAGGGCAGCCAGCGCCGGCGCGGCGGCGCATCGCGATCGATGCGGAGGCGCTCGAGGTCGTGAACGGGCGCAAGACTCATAAGGAACCGATGGGCCGAACCATTCTAGCGGAGCCAGATAACTTAGTGACTAAGATTATTAGCGTATGAGATAATTTGTCAACCGCCCATGAACCGCAGCCGCCGTCACCAGCGCATCGACCGGCTCGGGGCCCAATTGGGCCGCGAGCTCAGTACTCATACCATCACGTTTCACCAGACCGTCGCGGACTGCCTCGGAGTGGCGCCGACCGATCACAAGTGCCTCGGCTTCATCGCCAACGCCGATCACCCGGTTACCGCCGGCGAACTAGCCACCCTCACGGGACTGACGACCGGCGCCATAACGGGTGTGCTGGATCGGCTGGAATCCGCCGGACTCGCGAAACGCGAACGCGACCCGGGCGATCGGCGGCGCGTGGTCGTCACCGCGGCGGCGACGGCGCACGATCGGGTCTGGCCGTTGTTCGAAGGGGTGGCACTGGCGTCGGCGAGGCTGGCCGCACGCTATTCTGATCACGAACTCGAAGTGATCGAGCGCTACGTGATCGACAGTATCGAGATGATGAAAGAGGAAACCAGACGGCTGCGCGAGTCGCAGACGGCTCAGCTCTCCTCTTCGAACTCTTCTTCTTCGGGCGGGCCGAGCCGGGTGGACGGACGCAAGGCCTCGCGGTAGTCGAACAGCGGCAGATCGCGCACGTGCAACGGCAGCGTGCACGCCGGCGACTTCGAATCGACCACGACGGTGACGGGACTGCCCTCGACGCCCTCGCGAAACGCGATGCGGCATCCACAGGCGAGCCGCGCATGCGTGAATCCCTTCAGCATGCGGCGATCATACTACAGGAGCGACTTGATCTCGTTCTCGAACGCGTCCTTCGAGTTCAGGCCGGTGTGCTTCGCGCACACCTTGCCGTCGCGCGAGATCACCACCGTCACCGGGATACCGAAGAGCGGACCGTACGCGTCCTGCATGTCGTCGTGATCGAGCCCCTGCAGCACCAGGTAATTCATCTTCATCTGCGCGACGTACGGCTTCAGCTTCGCAACGGTATCGTCCACCGACACCCCCACCACCGTCAGCCTCTTGTCGCCGTACTTCTGCTGGAACTCGATGAACCACGGAATCTCGACCTTGCACGGGCCGCACCAGGTCGCCCAGAAATCGAGCAGCACGACCTTGCCCTTGAGCGCAGCGAGGTTGACCGGCTTGTTGTCGATGTCCTTCAGCGTGAAGTCGAGCTTGGCCGGCTTGGCGTTGGCG
>DASXIR010000101.1:0-2176 GCA_036497895.1 Vicinamibacterales bacterium
GACACGCCCAGCGTCGATGCCCGCAGCTTGCGGCGCCTCGCCGCGGAGCTGCCGATCGGAATCAATCCGTGGTCCACACTCGCGGGGGCGATCGCGTCGGTCGACTACGTCAAGCGGCCGGAGGTGCTGCCCGCGGCTGCCGCGTGTCGGTGGGATCTCATCATCGTTGACGAGGCGCACGGCGTGTGCGGCGACTCGGATCGTCAGCAGGCCGTTCACAGGCTCGCCGCAACAGCAGCGTACGTCCTGCTTCTCACGGCGACGCCGCACAGCGGCGATCGGCGATCCTTCGCAGCGCTCCGTGCGCTCGGTGCCGTCACCTCGACCGACGACCTGCTGGTATTCCGGCGATCGAGGCAGAGCGTCGGCATGGCCGCGAGCCGGCACATTCACATCGTTCGGGTGAGGTTGAGCAGTGACGAGCGGCGGATGCATACGCTGCTGCAACGCTACGCACAAGCGGTTCGGGCCGACTCCCTCGACCGGGAGCGCGAACCATGGCTCGCGCTGTCGGTCCTCCACAAGCGCGCATTTTCCAGTGCCTGGTCGCTCGCGCAATCGGTAGATCGCCGGCGGCTGGCGTTGGCCGCCTGCAGCGAAGCGAATTCTGAGGAACAGCTCTCGCTGCCGATTGGCGATCCGTCGGGCGAGCTGGTACAGGCGGATGAAGCCCCGTCGTGGCCACCGGAGCTCGGCCTCGCCGACACCGGACGCGAACAGCTGCTGTTGACCCAGCTCGCGAGCGCCGCGCGTCAGGCTTCGTTGCACGAGACGAAACTGGCCGCAATCCGTCGCCTCCTTCGCCGCGCGAACGAACCCGCCATCGTCTTCACCGAGTACCGCGACACGCTGGTCCAGATCGCGCGTGTGATCGGCCGGCCGTCGCTCGTCCTTCACGGCGGACTATCGCGAGACGAGCGCGCCACCGTCCTCAGCCGCTTCGCGGCTGGCGAAATCCCGCTGCTGCTGGCCACTGACGCCGCAGCGGAAGGTCTGAATCTGCAATCGGCGTCGCGTCTGGTCGTGAACCTCGAGCTGCCGTGGAATCCGATGCGCCTCGAGCAACGCATCGGACGCGTGGACCGCATCGGCCAGACGCGCCGCGTCCACGCCTTTCATTTCGTTGCCAGCGGAACCGGCGAGGTGCGGATCTTCGAGCGCCTTCGCGAACGGATCGCCCTCGCGAAGAGCGACGTCGGCGCCCCCGACCCACTCGGCGCTGATGAAGAACGGGCGAACGCCCGGCTTGCGATCGAGGGGGCTACACATAATGCCGTCTGAATCAGTGCTGGTGACGAACAGGACCCTCAAAACTGAAGCGGATGCGGAAGCCGCGCGCGTCCGGCAGGCGCGCGAGCTGCTTCGGGCCGGGGACCGGCGAACGCTCGATCGTTGTGAGGCAGACGGTCCATGGATCCTGATCGCGCGACGTTCGGCGCTGCGCCGGCGGCTGGGCGCACACATCCTGCTGATATGGCGCGTTGGCTGCGACGACGGCAATGGTCGGCGCGTTGAATGGCAGCTGATCGCAACCACTGTGGGTTTGACGCGGGACCTGCACATCGGCCGAGGCGAACGGACCAGAACTCTTCGCGACATCGAGCAGAAGTCCCGCGAGGTCGTTGAGGCCCCAGACGCCTGGCAAGTCACGGCGGTCGAAACGGCCCGTTCCGTGGTACTGGCCCAGCTCGCTCGACAGCGCGCAATCGCGGCGGCCGCCGATCACGGTTCGTTCGACGAAGGCGACGATACGGACCACTTTCAAGCCGGCCTGTTCGATCGGCGCGCCGAGCGCAGGCATTCGGTCTCGGCTGCGGTATCCGCTGCGATGCAGCATCAAGTAGCCGAGCGGATCGGGATCCTCGAGCGATCGGCGGCGATCAGTTCGGCTCGCGCCGAACTCGTCCTGGTCGTCTATCCGTAGTCATGCTGACCGGGATCGACGGCCGGCTGTTGTCGATCACGTTCCTCGAGCGCCGCCTGGCGGTGGAAGGCCGCGTTGAGTCAGTCGAACCGTTGCGACGGCACCTGGTCGAGTTGCGCGCTGCTGCCGCAACGCTCGGGCCGGCCTCACCGCTACGCGTGCAGCTGCAGTCGAGCGCTGTCCGATTCTTTGCCGCTCTCGGCTTCGAACCGCCCTCGTCGACACAACTCGCAGGCACGGCGCTCGCGGCGA
>DASXIR010000102.1:0-35974 GCA_036497895.1 Vicinamibacterales bacterium
GCTCCGGCCGACACCGGCTCGGGCACCCGCGTCCTGCGCTTGCGCGGCTCGGATCTCGCCGACTTTCTGGCCGGCAAGATGTCCCGCGAAGACGCCCTGCAGCGGATTGAGGTGCGGGTGTTCTAGAATACGCGCATGCGCGCGCTCGTCTGCCTGCTGCTCGCCGTGTCTTGCGCCGCCTGCAGTCCACCGGTCGATCTGACCAAGGGACTCGAGGTGGAAATCGTCACCTCGGGCTGGCTCGACGCCGGCGTCGCGAACGGACAGAACAAGCTGGTTCCCTCGGTCACCTTCACGCTGAAAAACCTGACCGCCCAGAAGCTGTACGCGTTGCAGGCGCAGGCGCTGTTCCGGCGGGTCACCGAAAACGACGAGTGGGGCAATGGCTTCGTGATCGTCGGATCGAAAGAGTTGAGTCCAGGCGAGACGACCGGCGCCATCACCATCAAGTCGCAGCTCGGTTACACAGGAAGCGATCAGTCGCGGACCGACATGCTGCAGAACTCGCACTTCGTCGACGCCAAAGTCGATCTGCTGGTGAAGTATGGGCCGTCGCAGTGGGTCAAAGTCGGAACCTATCCGATTACACGCCAGCTACTCCAGAAGTAGCGCCCACAACGTGATCAGAGCGAGTGCTCCGTCGCTCGCCGCGAAAAGCAGGAACGACGCCGGCGACTGCCGCAGATAGTGGTCGAGCAGGAACAGCACCGCGCCCGCTCCTTTGAGCAACACATTCATCGCCCAGAGATAGGTGCGGCTGCCACGCGATGCGGGGTCGCGGTAGGGAATGAGATACCCGGTAGCGATACCCAGCAAAAAAAGGCCGTTCAGATCCGCATGGATGGGAGGCTGGGGCAGCGGCACGCCGAAGAGTTGCGCGAGCAGCGGCCGCGCGGCCAGCATGGCGATGCCGACCAGGCCGTCATAGATCCCGGACACCGCGGCGATGGTCCGTAGTCGCGCGTTGCTGATGGCTGATTCCACTACTGGATTTTCTTCAGCTCACCTTGATACGTCGTGCCCTGACCCGCGGTGATGCGGACCTCGAACACCATCGGCTCATACCCTGCGGCGCGAACTTCCACGTGATGCGGACCCGCAACGATGTGCAGTTTCTGAAAGATGCCGTCGAAGTCGTCCACGAGACCGACGTAATAGCCATCGACGTAGACCTCGGCTTCGCGAGGCTTGATCTTCAGGTGCAGCGATCCCTCTTGGTCCGACGAATAGCTGGATTGTCCGCCGCCGCCCCAGCCACCACCGTTGTCGGGGTCGCCGCCGTACCAGGGATCGTAGTAGCCGCCGTAGTAGCTGCCGGCGTAGGCCGCGCCGTATCCGACACCCAGCCACCACGGATAGTAGTACCCGCCGTAATACCCGCCACCGTAGTACCCGCCTCCGTAATACCCGCCGTTAACCGGGGGCTTTGTCCCTCGCGGAACAGCCGTGCCCACTGGATAACCGTCACTGGGGCGGCGGTAGGCTGGCGTGCTGGCGCCACCGGCGGCGGTCGTGGTGTCGCGATTAGGTGCGCCGCGCCGTATCGGCGTTCCGTTGCCGTTGGTCGTCGCCGTGCCCGTTTCGGTTGACGTCGCGTGCGACGTCGACACCGAGCCGCCGTTGTGAGAGACCGCGGTCTCGCCGCTGCGCGCGCCACCGTTCGTGCCCGAGTGACTGCCGCGCGACGAGCCATTGTCGCCACTTGCGCCGCTGCGTGGACTCGACGCCGCGCCGCCCTGTCCACCGGCACCAGATGCGCCGCTGGTGGCGTGTCCGCCACTATTTGATCCGCCGCCACCGGAACCGCCAGTCGAATGTCCGCCACCACCCGAGGCGCCGCCACTGGCGTGGCCGCCGCCCGACGAACCGCCGCCGGAATGTCCGCCACCGCCCGATCCCGCTGATGAGGCGGCAGGGGCGGGCGCGGGCGCAGCCTTCGCCTGCTCGCCGTTCGCGACCGACGAGCTCGCCAACCAGAGGGTCGTGGCAACGGCCAGAACTGCGACGCCAAAGATCCGCGGGTTGCTGCTCATGACCTCACCCTCTGTGTAAGGAAAGCAGCAACACCGCTGCCAATCAAACCGTCGAGGGTGCCTAGAGTATTCGCCTAAAACGTTGGATTTGCACGTACGAAGCGGCGCCGTTTGTCCGTAGCAGAGGCCATCCGTCCCGTTTTCTTGACACCCTGATCCCTCGGCCGATACAGTCAGAAAAATCGATGTTTCACAGCACAACCATCCTCGCCGTCCGCCATCACGACCGCGCCGTGCTGGCCGGCGATGGCCAGGTCACCTTCGGTCAGACCGTCGTCAAGCAGAAAGCCAGGAAGATTCGACGGCTCTATAACAACAACATCCTGGCCGGCTTCGCCGGTTCGGCGGCCGATTCATTCGCGCTGTTTGCCCGGTTCGAATCGAAGCTGGAGCAATACCGCGGCAATCTCGAGCGCTCCGCCGTCGAACTCGCCAAGGACTGGCGCAGCGATCGGATTCTCCGCCGCCTCGAAGCGATGCTGATCGTCCTCGACAAGGCCTCGACGTTCCTCCTGTCGGGCAACGGCGATCTGATCGAGCCGGACGATGGGATCGTGGCGATCGGATCGGGGGGACCATACGCACTGGCCGCGGCCAAGGCACTGGCCGCCAATACTGAATTGGACGCCCGATCGATCGCCGAGAAAGCGATGACGATTGCCGGCGAGATCTGCATCTACACCAACGGCCAGCTCGTGGTCGAAGAGCTGTAGTGGCTATCCTGCTTCCCGCTACCACGGCAACGTCGACCGCGTCGTTGACGCCACGGCAAATCGTGGCGGAGCTCGATAAGCACGTCATCGGACAGGCAGCGGCGAAACGCGCCGTCGCCATCGCCCTGCGCAACCGGATGCGCCGTCAGAAACTCTCACCCGACCTCGCCGAAGAGATCGCGCCGAAGAACATCCTGATGATCGGTCCGACCGGCGTCGGCAAGACCGAGATCGCCCGTCGTCTGGCCAAGCTCGCACAGTCCCCGTTCCTGAAGATTGAAGCCTCGAAGTTCACCGAAGTCGGCTACGTGGGCCGCGACGTGGAGTCGATGATCCGCGACCTCGCCGAACTGGCCGTCGACATGGTGCGCGAGGAACGTATCGAGGAAGTGAAGGGGAAAGCGAAGCAGAACGCCGAGGATCGCCTGCTCGACATCCTGCTGCCGCCGGCACGGCCGATCGCTCCGGACGAGGACCAGGCCGCGGCCCGCGAGGCGCAATCGCAGACCCGCGAGCGCTTTCGCGAACAGCTGCGCGCCGGCCGGCTCGACGCTCGCGTGGTCGAGATCGACGTGCGAGAGAAGTCGTTTCCATCGCTCGAAATCATCAGCGGCTCGTCGGTCGAGGAAGTTGACGTCAACCTGAAGGACATGCTGCCGGGGCTGTTCCAGGGGAAAAACAAGAAACGCAAGCTGAAGGTGCCTGAAGCGCTCGAGTACCTGACCACTGAAGAGGAACAAAAGCTCATCGACATGGACAGCGTCGCGCGCGCTGCCGTGCAGCGCGTCGAGCAGGCCGGCATCATCTTCCTGGACGAGATCGACAAGATCGCGGGGCGCGAAGGCTCGCATGGTCCGGAGGTCAGTCGCGAGGGCGTGCAGCGCGACATCCTGCCGATCGTCGAGGGCACGACGGTCAACACCAAGTACGGCATGGTGCGGACCGATCACATCCTGTTCATCGCCGCCGGCGCGTTCCATGTGTCGAAACCGTCGGACCTGATTCCGGAGCTGCAGGGGCGCTTTCCGATCCGGGTCGAGCTCGAAGCCCTGGGCAAGGACGAGTTCGTGCGCATCCTGACCGAACCGCGCAACGCGTTGATCAAGCAGTACGTCGCGCTGATGGACACTGAAGGCGTCACGCTCAGCTTCACCGACGATGCGATTCACCGCATTGCCGATTTCGCGACAACGGTCAACGAGCGGACCGAAAACATCGGCGCGCGGCGCCTGCACACAGTGCTCGAGAAGCTGCTCGACGAGGTGTCGTTCGAGGGCTCCGATCTTCCCGATAAATCCGTCACCATCGACGAGGCCTACGTCGTCCGAATGCTCGCGGACATCGTCAAGGACGAAGATCTGTCGCGGTACATTCTGTGAGACGACGACGGACGGCGCAGAACACGGCGATCCTCGTCAGTCTGCTTTGCATCGCGTGCGGCAAGAAGGGGCCGCCGCTGCCGCCGCTCGTCAAGTTGCCGGCGCCACCGGGTGAAATGCGCGCCGAACGGCGAGGCGATCGGGTGGACGTCTCCCTGACCGTGCCGTCCACCAACACCGACGGTTCGCGTCCAGCGAATATTTCCAGCATTGATGTCTACGCGGTCACCCTGCCGCTGACGGCGGCACCTTTGAGCGAGGCACAGCTGCTGAAGATGGCGACCAAGGTTGCCAGCCTCGAGGTGAAGGCGCCCGCCGATCCGAATGCGACCGTTGACGATGACGAACCCGACGAGGTGACGGATCCGCTCGAAGGCAAGGGACTCGATCAGGGCGCCCCCGCGCAGGTGCACGAGACGCTGACGCCGGCGATGATGAAGCCGGCCGAGATTCCGAAGGACAAGAAGGCCGCGGCCGTGGCAAATCGCCTGCTGCCGCTTGCCGGTTCGCCGCCGACGCCGACGCTGCGCACTTACGCATTCGTCGGCATTTCGACGCAGGGCAAGAAAGGGCCGCTGTCGAAACGCGTGACCGTGCCGCTGGTGCCGCCGCCGCCGCCGCCGACCGCAGTCAGCCTCGCCTATGACGAGAAGGCGGTCACGTTGAAATGGACGCCGGTCGCCGCTCCAGTGACCGCACCGCCGGCGGCCGAAGGCACGCTGGCGTCGACCGTGCTCAACGCCGCGCGTCCGACCATTGCCTACAACGTCTACGACGTCTCCGGACCGGACAGCGTCAAGCTGACCGCGACGCCAATCGCCGAGCCGACGTTCACCGACCCGCGTGTGGTGTTCGGCGAGAAGCGCTGCTACGTCGTTCGTACCGCCGAAACCGTCAGCGCGGTCGGGATCGAAAGCGACGCGTCGCCGCAATCGTGCGAGACGTTCAAAGATACGTTTCCGCCGGCGCCGCCCAAGTCGCTGAACGCCGTGCCGAGCGAAGGTGTGATCACGCTGATCTGGGAACCCAGTGCCGAGAAGGATCTCGCCGGCTACATCGTCCTGCGCGCCGCGGCGCCGAGCCAGGACCTGCAGCCGATCACGAAGGAGCCGATCACCGACGCGTCATTCAAGGACGCCGTGCCGGCGGGCGTGCGGTACGTCTACGCGGTCAAGGCGGTGGACAAGTCCGGCAACGTCAGTGCGATCTCCGACCGCGTCGAGGAATCGGCGCGGTAATGATCTAGAATTTCCGTCCATGGATCGCCTGTATCGGATTGACTATCAAGGCCGCGCCCAGTACGCCGTCGAGCGCGATGGAGTGCTCTACGCGGTGTCGGGCGATATCTTCGGCGCGTACGCGCCGGGCGACGTCATTGCCGCCGGCCTGAAAGCGTCCGGGCTGCGGGTGCTGGCGCCGGTGCGTCCATCGAAGATTGTCTGCGTCGGTCTCAACTACAAGGATCACGCGGCCGAATCCGGCAAGCCGCTTCCGCCCGAACCGCTGCTGTTCCTGAAGCCATCGAGCGCCGTCATCGGTCCAGACGATCCGATCCGCCTGCCGCCCGGTGTTGGCCGCGTCGACCACGAAGCCGAGCTGGCGGTGGTGATCGGCCGCCGGGCGTATCGCGTGTCGCGCGCCGAGGCGTGGCAGTACGTTCTGGGGATCACCTGCATGAACGACGTCACCGCACGCGACATGCAGAAGAAGGAGGCGCAGTACACACGCTGCAAAGGCTTCGACACCTTCGCGCCGGTGGGGCCGTGCATCGCGACCGGTCTCGGCAGCGACGCGCGGTCAGTCGAAGGCTGGGTCAATGGTGAGCGCCGGCAGGGGTCGAGCACCGGTCACCTGATTTTTCCGATCGACCACCTCATCGAATACATCACCTTCGTCATGACCCTCGAGCCGGGCGACATCGTCTCGACCGGAACCCCGGAAGGAGTCAGTCCGCTGCACGCCGGCGACGTCGTCACCGTGAAGGTCGAGGGTGTGGGCGAACTACGGAACCCGGTCGCATCTGAAATCTGAACGCCTCTATCTGACGTCTGACATCTGAAGTCTGGAATTCTGAGGGAGCACCATGAAGCTGTTCATCGACTCAGGCAACATCAAGGACATCGAGACGCTCGCGGCGATCGGCATCATCGACGGCGTGACCACGAACCCGACGCTGCTGGCCAAGGAGCCGGGCGATTTCAAGGAGAACCTGAAGAAGATCTGTCAGATCGTCAAGGGCCCGGTCAGCGGCGAAGTGACGGCCACTGACTTTGCCGGGATGATCACGCAGGGGCACGACATTGCCAAGATCGATCAGCACATGATCGTCAAGGTGCCGCTGACGCGCGCCGGCATCCAGGCGTGCAAGGCGCTGTCGGGTGAGGGCATCCGGGTCAACGTCACACTCTGTTTCTCGGCGGCGCAGGCGCTGCTCGCCGCCAAGGCCGGCGCCACGTTCGTCAGTCCGTTCGTCGGCCGCCTCGACGACATCGCGACCAACGGCATGGACCTGATTCGCGAGATCGTGGACATCTACAACAACTACGACTTCACCACTGAAGTGCTGGTCGCCAGCTGCCGTCATCCGATCCACGTCACCGAAGCCGCGCGGATGGGCGCCGACATCGCCACCTGTCCTCCGGCGGTCATCGACATGCTGTTCAACCACCCGTTGACCAGCATCGGTCTCGAAAAGTTCCTGAAGGACTGGGAGAAATCGCAGGGAGCAAAAGTCTGAGCGCATCAGACATGACCGATCCCCTGCAGATTCTGGCCGACCTCGAACGCCGCGCCGAGCTTGGCGGCGGCCAGGAGCGCATCGATCGGCATCATGCCGCCGGCAAGCTGACGGCACGCGAACGCATCGAGCTGCTGTTCGATCCGGGCACGTTCGAGGAGCTCGACAAGCTGGTCACGCATCGCTGCCGCGACTTCGGCATGGAGCAGCAGATCGTGCCGGGCGATGGCGTGGTCGCCGGTCATGGGTTGGTAGACGGCCGTCAGGTGTTCGCGTTCGCGCAGGACTTCACGGTATTCGGGGGCTCGCTGTCGGAAACCAACGCCGCGAAGATCGTGAAGATCATGGATCTCGCGATGCAGCTCGGCGCGCCGATCGTGGGGTTGAACGATTCCGGCGGTGCGCGCATCCAGGAAGGCGTGCTGTCGCTCGGCGGCTACGCCGACATCTTTCTCCGCAACACGCTGGCCTCAGGCGTGGTGCCGCAGATCTCGGCGATCATGGGGCCGTGTGCCGGCGGTGCGGTCTACTCGCCAGCGATCACCGACTTCACGATCATGGTGAAGGACACCAGCTACATGTTCGTGACCGGCCCGGACGTGCTGAAGACGGTGACGCACGAGGACGTGTCGAAAGAAGAGCTCGGCGGCGCGATGACCCATAACGCCACCAGCGGCGTGGCCCATTTCGCCGTGGACGATGATCGCGAGTGTCTGGCGTTGATTCGCGACATGCTCTCGTTCCTGCCAGGCAATAACCTGGACGACCCGCCGCGCGCGGCGGCGACCGATTCGCCCGACCGCGAAGACGAGGCGCTCGACCGGATCGTGCCGACGTCGCCGAATCAGCCATACGACATGCTCGACGTCATCCACACCATCGTGGACGATGGCCATTTTCTCGAAGTGCACCGGCACTACGCGAAGAACATCCTGATCGGGTTCGCGCGTCTCGACGGCCGTCCGGTCGGCATCGTCGCCAACCAGCCGGCCGTCCTCGCCGGCACGCTCGACATCGATGCCTCTGTGAAGGCGGCGCGTTTTGTTCGCTTCTGCGACGCGTTCAATGTGCCGCTGGTGACGTTCGAGGACGTGCCCGGATTCCTGCCGGGCACGGTACAGGAATACGGCGGCATCATCCGACATGGCGCCAAGCTGTTGTTTGCGTACGCCGAAGCGACGGTGCCGAAGGTCACGGTGATCACCCGCAAGGCCTACGGCGGCGCCTACTGCGTGATGTCGAGCAAACACATTCGCACCGATTTCAACTATGCGTGGCCGACCGCCGAGATTGCGGTGATGGGGCCTGAAGGAGCCGTAAAGATTCTCTACAAGCGCGAGATCGACGCCGCCGCCGATCCCGCCGCCGCCCGCGCCGAAAAGGTGGAGGAGTTCCGCGAGAAGTTCGCGAACCCTTACATCGCGGCTTCACGCGGGTTCGTGGACGAAGTGATTCATCCGCGCGAAACCCGGCGCAAGTTGATCGCCGCCCTGCGGAACCTCGAAGGCAAACGCGTCAAGAACCCGCCCAAGAAGCACGGCAACATCCCGCTCTAGACGAAGTCCGCCGGATTTTTGGATCCGGCCATCCCGGCAACGACAAAACCCGCCATTCACGGTGCAAGACAACATTCTTGTGCATTGACTTGTGATGTCGCTGAACGTATTTATACGTCGCCTATCTCGTGACAACTGTTTACCGATGGAGGAGAAGCGCATGTTTCGATGGAAATGGACCGCGGTGCTACTCGTGGCAGCCTCAGTCGTCGGGATGCGGTCGGCACTTGCACAGTCGACGGCCACCCTTCAGGGCGCCATCACCGACGCACAGAACGCGGTCATGCCCGGTGTCTCGGTCGTCGTACGCCTGATGTCCACCAACCAGGCGCGCACCGTCGTCACTGACGCGTCCGGCCAGTACGTCGCCGCGGCGCTCGCGCCGGGACACTACGAGATCACCGCGCACCTGGACGGATTCACGGACCAGAAGCGCGAGATCGACCTCGGTCCGGCGCAGACCATCGGGCTCAATCTCAAGTTAGCGGTCGGCGCGCTCGCCGAGAACGTCACGGTCTCCGGCGCCGCACCGCTCATCGACACGGCGACGACGTCGGTCGGCCAGGTGATGGCCGAACGGACCGTTCAGGAAATTCCGCTCAACGGCCGTCATTTCGTGGACCTCGGTCCGCTGATGCCCGGCGGCTCGACGTCGCCGCAGAACGCCGGCCTCAGCGCACCGCTGCGTGGCCAGGGCGGGTTCTCGTTCATGACCGCCGGCAACCGCGAGACCTCCGTGAACTTCATGATCAACGGCATCAACGTGAACGACCTGTCGAATTCGCAGGTCACGTTCCAGCCGTCGATCAACACCGTGTCGGAGTTCAAGGTGGACAACTCGACGTTCAGCGCCGAGTACGGTCGCAACTCGGGCGCCATCGTCAACGTCTCGACGCGCTCGGGCAGCAACGACATGCACGGCGAGGGGTTCATCTTCTACCGCGACCAGGCGCTCGACGCGCGCAACTACTTCAACCCGCCGCCGGCGCCGCAGTCGACCTTCAACCGCAAGCAGTTCGGCGTCAACCTCGGCGGGCCGGTCGTGAAGAACAAGGCGTTCTTTTTCGGCAGCTACGAAGGCTTGCGCCACCTGCAGGGCGTGGACCTGAACTCCGGGACGCTGAGCGACGCTCAGCGGGCGGCGGTCACCGATGCGGTCTCGAAAAACCTCCTTCAGTACATCCCGAAGGCGAACGACTCGACCGGTCTTCGCGTCATCGGATCGGAACTCGCGCCAGTCACCATCGATCAGGGCACGGGGGATTACCGGCAGAACATCGCCACCAATGACGATCTGCACGTCTACTACGCGTTTCAGAAAGACTTCCGTCATGAGCCCAATGCGCAGGGCAACACGGTCGCGGGCTTCGGCGACGACCGCGGCGGCCATCGCCAGATCTTGACCGTCAACGAAACGCACGTCTTCAGCACCGCGCTGGTCAATGAAGTGCGAGCGGGCTACAACCGCATCAGCATCAGCTTCAATCCGACCACGCAGGTGGACACCAATGTGCTCGGGATCAACCTCGGACAGACGGTGCCGGTCGCGCTGCCGCAGATTACGATTTCTGGTCCAGGGTTGAACGTCGGCGGTCCGGCGGGCTTTCCGAGCGCTCGCGAGGTAACAACGAGTGCGATTGGCGATACGGCGACCTACCTGCACGGGAACCAGGTCATCAAGTTCGGCGGCGAATTCCGTCGAACTCA
The DNA here is from genome assembly GCA_036497895.1 of Vicinamibacterales bacterium. Lineage (GTDB taxonomy): Bacteria > Acidobacteriota > Vicinamibacteria > Vicinamibacterales > CAVVIG01 > CAVQFC01. The sequence continues at coordinate 10,126 of DASXIR010000102.1, forward strand.
TCACAACACCAACAACGGTGATCCGGGCGCCTTCACGTTTCCGAGCGTGGCGGCCTTTCAGCAGGGATTCGGCAGTGCGCTCACGCTGACGCTCGGCGGGCTCAAATACGACGCCTACGTGAATGCGATTGGCGCGTTCGTCCAGGACTCGATCTCGCTCGGGTCGAAAGTAAAGCTGGATGTCGGCCTGCGCTACGACTCCCTCCCGTCGCCGACCGAAGGCACTGACAAGCTCGTCACGTTCGATCCAACGACGTCGTCGCTGCTTCAATTCGGCACGAACGGCTTTACGCAGGTCACGAAGAACGGCAGCGACTTCCAGCCGCGCCTCGGTATCGTCTGGACGCCGACCGCGGATGGCGGGCTCGCGGTCCGCGCCGCGTACGCGGTGATGGTGAACCAGACCAATACCGGCTATTTCGTCGGAGAGTCGAACAATCCGCCGCTCACGACACCGCTCTCCGGACAGGCGTCGGGCACGGCCGCGAGCAACATCATGCTCGCTAATGCATTGACCACTGCGGGCGCGTCCGCCCTGGCGCCGTCATTCACCGATCCGAATTTCCAGCCAGGCCGGATGCAGACGTGGAATGTCAACGTCGAGCGCCAGTTCGGCGGGACCGGCGTGATGGTCGGCTACTTCGGATCGCACGGCGATCGTCAGCGCATTCCGATCAACTTCAACCAGTTCATTGCCCCGGGCGGGATCGCGCGCCCGTATCCCAAGCTCTCGGCCACGAGTCCGATTCTGCCCGGCACGACGCTCGGCAACATCACGGAGACCACGAGCCTCGGCTGGTCCGACTACAAAGGCCTGTGGGTGACTGCCAACAGACGTCTCTCGCACGGCCTGCAGCTGTCCGGCGCGTACACGCTGTCGAAGTCGACCGATACGAACTCGTACGACGGGACAGGCGCCGGCAACAACGGGTCGTTGCAGGACAGCACGAACCTCGCAGGCAGCGTGGGACCGTCGGACTTCGACGTCCGTCATCGCGTGTCGGTGAACGCGTCGTATGACCTGCCGTTCAAGGGCAATCGCTGGAAGGACGGCTGGCAGATCGTGGTCGTCGAGCAGGCGCAGACGGGTAATCCGTTGAACATCCTCACCAACATCACAACGATCACGGGCGTCTCCTCCGTGCGGCCGGACCTGATCGGCGCGTTACCGGCGATCACGCCAGCGCCAGTGCTCGATCCGGTCACCGGAGCGGTCACGAGCTACACCTGGTTCGCGGGCAACACGGTCTGCGATCCACGCGTCGCCGGCTCGTGCACATCCGCCTCGGTCTTCGCGCTGCCGTACAACGCGGCCGGCGTCGCGCATTTCGGCAACCTGCCGCGAAACGTGATCTACGGTCCGGGCTTCGGCAACACCGACTTCTCGTTCATCAAGAACCTGACGCTGCAGGGCACCGCGCGGGTTCAGCTGCGGCTCGAGGTCTTCAACCTGTTCAACCAGTCGAATCTCGGTCAGCCCGGACGCACGGCTACGGTCGGCAGCACGTCGTTCGGCGTGATCAGCAACACGCGCTTCCCTACGGGTGATTCGGGGTCGTCGCGGGAGGTGCAGTTCGCGGCGAAGTTCCTCTTCTAGAGTCTGGTCGCCAGGTGCGCCTGGCACGGCGGGTGCCCAGTCGGGCCAGACAGGTCGGATACACTACGCGCTATGCGACGACTGCTGCGTGTAGTGATTCCGGCCTGCCTGGCCATCGCGTTTATCGAGTCTCCGCACGCGCAGGCCCCGCCGCGTTTTCGCGTCGAAGAAACCACGATCGCGCAAATCCAGTCGTCTCTGCGCGACGGCTCGTTGACCTGCCGCGCGCTGGTCGAGCAGTACCTCGCGCGCATTGACGCCTACGACAAGAAGGGCGCCGCGCTCAATGCCATCGTGCTCGTCAACGACGCCGCACTGAAAACCGCCGACGATCTCGACCGCCGCTTCAAGCAGTCCGGCGCGGTCGGCCCGCTGCACTGCGTCCCGGTGCTGGTCAAGGACAATTACGAAACGTCCGACATGCCGACGACGGCGGGGTCGCTGTCGTTGAAGGGGATGATGACGGGCAAGGACGCGTTCGTCGTGAAACGCCTGCGCGACGCGGGTGCCGTGATGATCGCCAAGTCGAACATGGCTGAGTTCGCGTTCAGCCCGATCGAGACGGTCAACTCGATCCTGCCCGGTTATACCCGCAACCCCTACGACACCAGCCGCGTCACGGCCGGCTCGAGCGGCGGATCCGCGGCGGGCGTGGCGGCGAATTTCGCCGCGCTCGGCCTTGCCAGCGACACGGGAGATTCGATTCGCGGCCCGGCCGGACATCAGGATCTGGTCGGGCTTCGTTCAACGATGGGGCTGGTCAGCCGGTCCGGCGTGGTGCCGCTCAATCTTGGCGCCGATATCGCCGGCGTGGTCACCCGCTCGGTTGCCGATACGGCAGCGGTGCTGCAGGTGATCGCCGGTCCGGATCCCACGGATCCGATCACGTTGACCGGGCGCGATCACATCGCGGCGAACTACGGCGCGTCGCTGCGAGCCGACGCGCTCAAGGGCGCGCGCCTTGGCGTCCTGCACGAAGCCTACGACACGCCAACGCTCGATCCCGAAGTGGACGCGGTTTTTCGCGGGGCAATGGGAGAACTGAGAAACCTCGGCGCGGAAGTGATTGACCCGACGCCGCTCGACGGCTTTGACGCGCTGCGACGTCAGCAGGGCGCCGGCTGCAACCAGTTCAAGTACGACCTGAACCGCTACCTCCTGGCGCTCGGCGACAAGGCGCCGCTGCACTCGCTCGAAGACATCATCAAGTCGCGCAAGTTCCACCCCTCGATTCAGGCGCGGCTCGAGAGTGCCCAGGCCGGAAACGACGTGCCGGGAGAATCGGCCGGCTGCCTGGCTCGCGAAGCCGGCCGCGACAAATTCCGCACCGCGGTTCTGGCGTTGATGGATGGCAAGCAGCTCGACGCGCTCGTCTACCCGACGTGGAGCAATCCGCCGCGGCTGATCGGCGACCTCAACACGCCGGGCGGCGACAACAACCAGGTCTTTTCGCCGACCACTGGTTTCCCCGCGATTACCGTCCCGATGGGGTTCACGAGGGCAGGGACGCTGCCGGCAGGTTTGCAGTTTTTCGGCCGCCCATGGAGCGAAGCTCACCTGCTGGCGCTCGCGTATTCCTACGAACAGGCGACCCACCATCGACGTCCGCCCACTGCCACACCGCCGCTACGCTGACGATAGAATGGTAGGTGGACTTGGATTCCCGGCCCACCGACGGTCGCCGGCTGTTGCTATGCCCATGGGTCCGTTGATCGCAGGATCGCGCCGAGGACTTAGCACGGCCCAAGGACCAAGGACCAGGGACGGACCCGGGACCAAGGACGGACCAAGTCCCAGGAACGAAGAACAAAGGACCAGACTCTGCCTGCCCCCATTCAGAAAGTCCTGATCGCGAACCGCGGAGAAATCGCGGTGCGGATCATTCGCGCGTGCCGGGAGATGGCGGTGTCGACGGTCGCGGTCTATTCCGAGTGCGATCGCACGGCACTTCACGTGCGGCTCGCCGACGAGGCATACGCGATCGGCCCGAGCGCGCCGCGCGAAAGTTATCTGAACATCGATCGACTGATCGACGCGGCCCGGCGATCGGGCGCCGACGCGGTGCATCCGGGCTACGGCTTCCTCGCCGAAAACGAAGACTTCGCGGCCGCTGTGCGTGACGCCGGCCTGACCTTCATCGGTCCGACACCTGAGGCGATCGAGACGATGGGCAGCAAGACCGCAGCCCGGACCGCGGCCCGGCGCGCGGGCGTACCCGTGGTGGCCGGCACCGAGGCGGCGTTGAGCGCCGACGTTTCCGAGCAGGAGATCGCCGCGATCGCGACGTCGATCGGCTACCCGCTGCTGGTGAAGGCGGTGGCAGGTGGCGGCGGCAAAGGCATGCGCGCGGTCGCCGATCCGTCCGATCTGGCGGCCGCCGTCCGCGCCGCGCGTTCGGAGGCGGGCACGGCGTTCGGCGATGCGTCGGTCTACCTCGAACGGCGGCTGACACGGCCACGACACATCGAGGTCCAGCTTCTCGGCGACATACACGGTACGGTGCTGCCGTTTGTCGAGCGCGAGTGTTCGATTCAGCGCCGCCACCAGAAAGTAGTCGAGGAATCGCCGTCAGGGCAGGTGACGCCGGAGCTGCGCGTCGCGATGACGGCCGCGGCCGCGGCCGTGGCGCGATCGGTCGGTTACACCAACGCCGGGACGATCGAATTCCTGCTCGACGAAGACGGGCAGTTCTATTTTCTCGAAATGAATACCCGGCTGCAGGTCGAGCATCCGATTACCGAGATGGTGACCGGCGTCGATCTGGTGCGCTGGCAGATTCGGATCGCCCGCGGCGAACGGCTCGACCTCGATCCGGTGCGCCTGCTCGCGCCGGTCGGTCACGCGATCGAGTGCCGCATCTACGCCGAAGACCCCGACAACGGGTTCCTGCCGTCGCCGGGTCGGATTACGCAACTGCGCGTGCCGGGCGGTCCCGGCATTCGCGACGACAGCGGCGCCAGCGCCGGACTCGACGTGCCGATCTTCTACGATCCGATGATCTCGAAGCTGGTCGCCTGGGCCGAGAATCGGCCGCTTGCGATTGCCCGCATGCGCCGTGCGCTCTCAGAATACGTCGTCACCGGTATCAAGACGACGCTGCCGTTCTTTTCGTGGCTGCTCGATCAACCGGCCTTCATCGACGGACGATTCCATACGACGTATCTCGACGAAGAGCTCACGGCGCGGAACGGTCGGCCGTTCGTCGAGCCCTCGGCGGAAGCAGACGAAGTGGCGGCAATCGGCGCCGCGCTGCAGGCGGCGATGTCTGCGGGATCGATGACCTCCGCGCCGGCATCCGGCGCGGGCCCGGTGGTGGCGCGGCGCTGGCGCGCACAGGCGCGGCTGGATGGACTCCGCTGATGCAATATGAAGTGGAGGTCGGTGGAAAACTCCGCCAGGTGACGGTCGCGCGGGCGACCGGTGCGGCCGGAGGTTTTGCAGTGAGCATCGACGGCCGGACGCTTCACGTCGATGCGGCGCGCATCGACGCGCAGACGCTGTCGCTGTTGATCGATGGCGCGGCGCCGGGCGTCCCGGTCCGCAGCTACGAAGTGACACTGGCGTCCGACGCGGCCGGCGCGCTGACGGTCCGGGTCGGAGCGACGCCGGTGGCGGTGACGGTGAACGGCCGGCGCCGCTGGGGCCGCAAGGATGAGGCCGGTGGCGGCGGGTCCGGCCCGCGCCGGGTGATGGCGCCGATGCCAGGCAAGGTGGTTCGCGTTCTGGCCAGGCCCGGCGACACCGTGACGGCTCGTCAGCCAGTGGTCGTCGTCGAAGCGATGAAGATGGAGAACGAGCTGCGTGCCGGGCGCGACGGAGTCGTCACCGAAGTCCACGCTCGTGAGGGTCTGTCAGTGGAGGCCGGCGCCTTGCTCGTCGTCATTCAGTGAAAGTGTTCACGCGTTCCCGCGTCCGCAAGATTCTTCGCTACTTCGGCTACTGCCTCTCGATTGTGGTCGCGCTGCTGGCGGCGTCGATCGTCGCGTCGGTGACGATCGATCTCGGACCAGAAGTCCGGCAGCGCGCGGAGACGGCGGGATCCGCGTACATCGAGCGTCCGCTTCATATCGGCGGCCTGCACATCCGGTTGTTGACTGGAAAGGTGGTGGTCACCGATCTTCAGATCGACGGCCTGCACGAGGGCGATCGTCCGTTCTTCACGGCGAAGCGGATCGATCTCGGACTCGACTGGATTCCGGCGTTCGCACGGAAACCGGATATCACCATCTCGTCGGTGGAGATGACCGACTGGCAGATGCTGGTCGAGCGTTGGGACGGCGCCCACAACTTTCCGCGCTTCAACCACGACGACGGCAAGCCGTCGCGGCCGCGGCCGGTGACGGTCACGCTGCGCTGGCTGCGCGCTTCCCGCGGCCAGTTTTCCTTCGAGGACCACGAAACCCCGTGGGGCGTCGTCTGCCGCAATCTCGACGTCAACATCCAGAACCTCCCGAACTATCACGGCACGGCCACATTCAGCGACGGCACGGTCAGCATCCAGGACTTCGTGCCGATGTCGGCGAAGATGAAAGCCGAGTTCGTGATCGACGGCTCGCACATCCGCCTCGGTCGCATCGATCTGGACACTGACGGCGCATCCACACTGGCGCGCGGCGACGTCGATCTGGCGCACTGGCCGACCCAAACCTACACCGTTCAGTCGCGGGTGAAGTTTCCGCGGATGCGGCGGCTGTTCTTCAAGGACGCGCAGTGGGACCTCAGCGGCGATGGCGACTTTACCGGAATCTTCCGGCTGATCAAACGCGGCGACGAAACCGATCGCGATCTCACCGGCACGTTCAGGAGCGAGCTGGCGGGCCTCAACGACTACCGCTTTCCCGCCCTGTATGGCTCGCTGCGATGGACACAGCAGTCCTTCGAGGTCTGGAATGCCGGATCGAAGTTCCTGGGTGGCGACGCGCAGTTTACCTACAACATCAAGCCGTTTGGTTCGCCGACTCCGCCGATCCACCGATTCGGCACGACGCTGACGAATGTCGACGTTGCCAGGTTGAGCGACTTCGAAGAACTGCGCGGACTGCGGTTCGCCGGCGTCGCTTCGCTCACCAACGTCCTGGAGTGGCCGTCAGGCGATTTCTCGCAGCATCGGGGTGAAGGACGGCTGGTGGTGGCACCGCCGCCTGGCGTGACGCCGATGACTGGGACGCTGGCGGATGCCGCCGATGCCCGCGCCGAGTGGGGCCCGTTCACGACGCTGGCGCTCCCCGCGCACCTGCCGGTTGCCGCCGAGCTCGCGTATCGCTACGGACCCGACGAGGTGACGGTCGAACAAGGTCGATTCGCGACCGAGCGAACCTATGTCTCGTTCGATGGCACCACCCAGTGGGGCGATGCCTCGCGTCTGCCGTTTCACGTCACCAGTCGCGACTGGCAGGAGAGCGATCAGCTGCTCGCCGGCATCATCACCGACTTCGGATCGCCGAAGCGGCCGGTGCTGTTCGGCGGTCGTGGCCAATTCGACGGCACGATGACCGGATCGTTTCGCGGCCCTCGGATCGAGGGCACGTTCACCGGTCAGGGTATGCGCGCGTTCGACACCCTGTGGGGTGACGGCTCCGCCCGCATCGTTGTCGAAGACAGCTACGTGAACGTCACGGATGGCATCGTCCGTCACGGCGATTCGGAGATTCGTGCCGACGGTCGATTTGCGCTGGGTTATCCCAGGGACGACGGCGGCGAGGAAATCAATACCCGGATGCGGCTGACCCGCCGCGACATCGACAGCCTCCGGCACGCACTCGGCGCCGACGACTATCCGGTGTCCGGCCTCATGTCCGGAGAGTTTCACCTGACCGGCCGCTACGAACGTCCGATCGGCTTCGGCGCGATGTCGATCGACGATGGTGTTGCGTACAAGGAGCCGTTCCAGACGATGAGCGCATCGGTGCGTTTCGACGGCGCTGGCGTGCGGCTGGACAACCTGAATCTCGCGAAAGACACCGGCAGTATCACCGGCGCGGCATTCGTCGGCTGGGACTCGACCTATTCGTTCAACGCCGATGGCCGGCGGATTCCCGTCGAGCGGCTCGCGTTTCTCACCACCGCCAGCGCGCCGTTGACCGGCGTGGCCGAGTTCACCGCCAGCGGCAGCGGCACCTTTGATCAACCGCGCAACGACGTCAGGTTTCGCGTCGACAGCTTTGCCGTCGCTGACGAGAGCGTTGGCCAGGTCACCGGTACGCTGGCTCTGCGCGGTAAGGAGTTGAGCGGGGAGGTGAACGCCGCCTCGCCTCGTCTGGCCATCACCGGCACCGGTCACATCGCCCTGACGCCGAAGGCGGATGCCGAGATCACCTTCCGCTTTCACGACAGTTCGCTCGATCCGTATGTTCGCGTGTTCGAGCCGAGCCTGTCGGAATTCACCACCGCCGTCGCCAGCGGTTCGATTCGGGTCGTCGGTGCGCTCTCGGATTTCAACGGCCTGACTGTGGACGGAACTGTGGACGCGCTCGACGTGCGGCTGCTCGACTACGCCGTCAAGAACGCCGGCCCGTTACACGTCGCGCTCGACAAGCGGCAGGTGTTGCTTGGCAGCGAAGCCGCGCCGCTCAAATTCGAGGGTGACGGCACCAGGCTCGAAGTGTTCGGCTCGGTCGATCTCGACCACGATCGCGTCAAGGTGCGCACCACCGGTGATGCCAACCTCGGCATTCTGCAGGGCCTGTATCCGGGCAACGTGCGCGCGTCCGGCCGCGCCCAGCTCACCGCTTCGATCGACGGTCAGCTGAGGCGTCCCCAGTTCTCCGGCAACGCCACGATCGTCAACGGCCGTCTTCGTCACCTGTCGCTGCCCAACGCGCTCGATGCGATCAACGGGACGATTCAGTTCGACGAAGGCGGTATTCGACTCGACGATGTGTCGGCGACGATGGGCGGCGGGCAGGTGCGATTCGGCGGCCGCATCGGGTTCGACGGTTATGTGCCGACCGACCTGAATGTCACGGCGCGCGGTGAGGACATGCGGCTGCGCTATCCGGAAGGCATCCGCTCGGTCGTCGACATGGATCTCGCCGTCAGCGGCACGGTCAAGGCGCCGACGCTGTCGGGCCTGGTGACGGTGAAGAACGCGCTCTGGAGCCGGCGCATCGACACGCCCGGAAATATCTTCGACATCGCCGCGTCCCGGGCCGCGGCCGCCAGCGGCGGTGGACCGAGCGAAGCGCCGCCGATCGTTCCGCTGAAGCTGGATGTCCAGATTCTGGTGCCGTCGACGCTGCGGGTCGAGAACAACCTGGCGCGGATGGTGGCGAACGCGGATCTCACGTTGCGTGGCACCTACGACCATCCGGTGATTTCCGGGCACGCCGACATCGAGCGGGGCGAGGTCACGTTCGAAGGATTGCGCTACCGGATTACGCGCGGATCGATCGGCTTCACCAACCCGACCAAGATCGAACCGTTTTTCGACGTCGAGGCCGAAACCAACGTGCGCGTGCCCGGCCAGACCTATCACGTGACCGTCGGGTTCGCCGGGACGAGCGAGCAGATGCGGCCGACGATCACCTCGGATCCGTGGCTGCCGACCGCCGACGTCCTGGCGCTGCTGTTCAGCGACGTCCGCCGCGGCACGCAGGACACGGCGCCCGAACTGCGCGCCCTGCAGAATCCCAATCAGGCGCAGGCGGACATTCTGACCGCCCGCGCGACCCAGGCCATCGCCGGGCCGTTGTCCTCGGAAGTCGGCCGGGTCGTCGAGCAGACGCTCGGCGTCGACAACTTCCAGGTGACGCCATCGTTCGTCGATCCCAACCAGCTCAATCAGCAGACCGCCCGGTTGAACCCGACTGCGCGCGTGACCATCGGCAAGCGGATCTCCGAGCGCATTTACCTGACGTTCTCGCGCAGCGTGAATACCTCTGTCAACGACCAGCTGATTCTGATCGAGTACGACGAGAGCGAGCGGATGGCCTGGGTGCTGTCGCGCAACGAGGATTCGCAGACCTACGCGCTCGAGTTCCGGGTGAGGCACGTCTTCTGATGCTGCGCCGATCGGCGATGGCGCGCGCGGCGCTATTGGGTCTGTGGCTGTGGTGCGCCACGGCGCCGCAATCGGACGCCGCGATCACTGACTATCTCGGCCGCACCATCGCGTCGGTGCGCCTGCTGACCGAAGGGCGTGACACCACCGATCCTCTGCTGACGCAGGTGGTCGAGACCGTCGCCGGGCAGCCGCTGTCGATGGCGCAGGTGCGCGAAAGCATCGCGCATCTCTTCAGTCTGGGTCGGTTCGAGGATGTCCGGGTCGACGCGACGCTCGAGGGCGGCCGCGTGGTGCTGCGCTACGACCTCGTCCCGATCCATCCAGTCACAAAAATCCAGTTCGCAGGCCCGCTCAATGTGCCCGGCGTGGATGTCGGGCAGCTGCGCCGCGCCGTCGTCGACCGCTACGGCGCGTCGCCACCGCTCGGCCGGCTCGCCGATATGACGCGGATCATCGGCGACGAGCTGCGTGAAGAAGGATACTTGCGAGCGTCGATCACGCCCCGTCCAGAGGTCGCGCATGCGCCCGAGCATGCCACGCTGGTCTTCACCATCGATCCGGGCCCGCGCACCACGATCGGAGAGGTGCAGATTGTCGGCCGTCCCACCGTCTCGCCCGAGGAGTTCCGCTCACGTTTACGCCTGACCACCGGCGCGCCGTACCGGCGCGAAGCCCTGAACCAGCGGATCGAGAAATATGTCGAGGAGCGCCGCAAGCGGGGCTACTACGAATCGCAGGTGCTGCCGGCCGTGCAGCTGGTCGATGACGACCGCGTGGCCAACGTCACGGTGACGGTGGCGCCCGGACCGCTGGTTCGCGTGAAGTTCACCGGCGATCCACTGCCGTCCAGCAAACACGAAGACCTGGTACCGGTCGAGCGCGAAGGCTCCGTCGACGAGGACCTGCTCGAGGATTCGAGCAACCGCATCGAAGAGGGATTGCGGGCCCAGGGCTATCGCGACGCCACCGCCGCGCACTCGCGCGAAGCGATCCAGGGCGAACTGGTGATCACCTTCGACGTGAAAGCCGGCAGGCAATATCGGGTCGCGTCGCTGAACCTGTCGGGCACAAGCGCGGTCACGCAGGCCGAGCTCGAGCCGATCCTCCGCCTGCACGCGGGACAGCCGTTTTCCGAAGAGCGGCTCGACGCGGATACCGCGGCGGTCCAGGATTTCTACCGGCGACGCGGCTATGCGTCGGCGACGGCACGGCCCACCGCGGACTTTCAGACGACCGCGTCGGCCGTCGCCCAGGTGCCGGTGGCGGTGACGATCGCGATTAGCGAGGGGGTCCGCACCCTGGTGGACGGCGTGACGTTCACCGGGAATGTGGCGATCGATGCGACCGCGCTGGGCGCCGGGGTCGCACTGCAGCCGGGCGCACCGTTCGTCCCGAGCCAGATCGCGGCGGATCGCGAACGCCTGCAGATCCGCTATCAGAATCTCGGCTACGGCAGCGCCAGCGTCGATGCCGTGCCGCAATTCAGCCAGGACAACACCCACGTCACGGTGCAGTTCACGATCCACGAGGGACCGCAGATCTTCGTCGAGCACATTCTGATCGTGGGCAACGTGCGGACCAGCACCGAGACCATCGAGCGTGAGCTGCAGGTCAAGCAGGGCGGGCCGTTCAGCGTCAGCGCGATCAACGACAGTCAGCGGAGGTTGACCGAGCTTGGACTGTTCCATCGGGTCCAGATCACCGAGCTGCCGCACGGCGAAGAGAACCAGCGCGATCTGTTGGTGACCATCGAGGAGGCACCGCCGACCACCATCGCCTACGGCGGTGGTTTCGAAATCGGCCGCATCACCGTTCCCGACCCGATCACCGGCAACGCCGATCAGGTCTACGAGGCGGCGCCGCGCGCGTCGCTCGAAATCGGCCGGCGCAATCTGTTCGGGAAGAATCGATCGCTGAACCTGTTTTCCAGCATCAGCCTGCACCCCAAGGGATCGGTCGACGACAGCCAGGGCCCGGTGACGACCGGCAACACCTACGGTCTCACCGAATACCGCGTCGTCGGCACCTACCGCGAGCCGCGGCTGTTCGACACGCCGCTCGACGCGCTGGTGAACGTGACGATCGAACAGCAGATCCGATCGAGTTTCAATTACCGGCGAGAGAGCGCGAGCGCGCAGGTGTCCAAGCGATTGAACCGGTCGCTGGTCGCGACCGGTTCGTATCAGCTGCAGCGAACCGAGTTGCTCGAGGTGAAGATCGACGAGTCGGACCCGCTCATCGATCGTCTGTTTTCGCCCTTACCGATCCGGCTGTCGTCGTTCACCGGGTCACTGGTCAACGATACCCGCGACGATCAGTTCAACCCCAGGTCGGGGCTTTTTCTCAGCGCCAGCGGGCAGATCGCCGCCGAAGCGATCGGATCGCAGGTCGGGTTCGTGAAGTCGTACTTCACCGCGCAGGGATTTCACCTGCTGCCGCACACCAACGGCATCGTGCTGGCGGGGAGCGCACGGGTCGGGCTCGCCGCCGAGTTCAACTTCGAAGATCCGATTCCCGAACCAGAGCGCTTCTTCGCCGGCGGTGACACCACGGTGCGCGGATTCGCGCTCGACTCATTGGGCGTGCGCCACATCCCGCCGGACCTGATTCACGACACTATCAACGTCGACGGCTTTCCGATCGGCGGCGACGGGCTGGTGATTTTCAACGCTGAACTCAGGGTCCCGGTCCAGGGCGGGCTTGGCGTGGTCGGATTCGTCGACACCGGCAACGTGTTTGCGCGCGCGTCGTTCATCGATTTTGCCGAACTGCGGAGCGCGATCGGCGGTGGGGTGCGGTACAAGTCGCCAATCGGCCCGATTCGCATCGATCTCGGGTTCAAGATCCGTCCGCAGCCCGGCGAATCGCTGACCGCCTGGTACGTGAGTTTCGGGCAGGCGTTTTAGATCATGAGACTGCAGATTCCAAACTTCAGACTTCGGTCGGCGCGCCGCACACTGGCTGGAGTGATCCTTGCGCTGGTGACCTCGACAACCGTGGTCCGCGCCGAGATGATCGATCGCGTGCTGGCGGTGGTCGCCCAGCAGCTCATCACCCTGAGCGACGTCAACGCGGCCCTCGAACTGGGTCTCGAAACGGCGCCCGCCACCGGGGATCCGATCCGCGCCGTCTTGACCAGGCTGATCGACCGCGAACTTGTGCTGGCGGAGGTCGATCGTTACGCGCCGGCCGAACCGACCACTGGAGCCGTGGACGATCAAATCCGCATCGTGCGCGACCGATTCCCGTCGGCTGCGGCGTTCAGCAGCGCGCTCGCCAGGTCGGGCATCGACGAGCTCCACCTGCGCGAAACGCTGCGTCAGAACCTCCGGATCGCCGCCTACCTGTCACAACGCTTCGCTGCCGCACCGGACCGGCGCCAGACACTCATCGACGAGTGGATGACCGGACTGCGGCGACGAGCGGACGTCATCGATCTGTATCTGGGAAGCTGACGCGAGCGCGCCCGCGTCCGGGTCGGCGGCCGCGTCTAGCGCCGACCGAAGAACTGCAGGATCTGCAGAAGGTCGAACGCGGTGTGGCTGACCATGGGAGCCACGCATGAGCGGCGCCAGAGATAGATCACGGCCCAGAATGCCCCCAGCAGTCCGGTGGCGATTGTCGCGTCAACGCCCTGCGTCAGATGGCCGGCACCGAAACCGATGCTGATGATGACGACGCCGAGGCGGCCGCCGCCGAGCCACCGCTCGAAACGATCCAGCAGAAATGCGCGCTGCATTTCCTCGCGCACGCCGCCCGCCACCACCAGTACGAGCGCGAACAACCACGCGTCCCGCGGCGTGGTCAGCATGCTTTGCAGTGGGTTCTCGGCGACGGTGTGGAGCGATGGCGCAAAACGCAGCACCGAAAGCAGCACGGCCGCGGCGATGCCGAACGCCATGAACGTCAGCGGCAGCCCGAGCAGCGCCTCGCCGATCACCGGCCGTTTGCCGAGGAAGACGCGGCGCGCACTCTGTCCATGCGCACGCAGAATGATCAACATCAGCCCGATCAGCAGCGCCGCGTCGCCAAGAGAAAGCGCCACCACGTACGGCACGCTCAGCCTCGTCGTCCCCTTGACGTAGGGCGCGATGCCGAGCGCCGCCAGAGCGCCACCGACGGCAATCTGGGTCACGAAATCGGAACAAAGTACCACCTCAATCAGCGCGACGACCCGCTGGGCGGCATCGGACGGATCGGGAGCAACTGCCCGCGGCTCCGTTTCGGGCTGAGGGCCGGACGAGGCGGGATCGGAATCTGGCAGCACCAAGGACCAAGAGTAGTGCAGACATGTTTCCAACCGCGGCCGCGACTTTCCTACTGGGCCGCCAGCCCCGTGCAAGGAAGTGGCCAACAAAAAGATTCAAATGTTCAGCTTGCATCCAGCGGCATCGGCGGCCAGAATGTAAAAATGACATGGTTGAGGCTCAACGAATGACGACCACGATGGCTGGCGAAACCGGAACGATGGATGACACCCAGGTGGTCACGTCTGAACGGGTGTTGATCGTCGAAGACGATTCGGCCGCGCGCGTGGGACTGGAACAACTCGTCCGGAGCTGGGGATTCATAGCTGACTCTGCCGGCGACGGTGAAGAGGCGCTGCAGAAAGTCACGAGCTTCCGTCCGGCGATTGTGATCACCGACCTGGTGATGCCGCGGATGGATGGCCTGGCGCTGTTGCGTGCGCTGCCGACGCAGGGGTCCGACGTCACCACACTGCTGTTGACGGCGCAGGGCACCGTAGAGACAGCAGTCGAAGCGATGAAGGAAGGCGCCTACGACTACCTCACCAAACCGATCGACATCCAAAGGTTGAAAATCCTGCTCGACAAGATCGTCGAGCGGCTGGAGACGATGCGCGAGGTCAAGGCGCTGCGGCGCCAGCTGCGCGAGCACGGCACCTTCGGACCGCTGATCGGCAACAGCCCGGAGATGCGCAAGATTTATCAGGTGGTGGAGCAGGCCGCGCCGACCTCGGCGTCGGTGCTCATCACCGGCGAGTCGGGCACCGGCAAGGAACTGGTGGCGCAGACGCTGCACCAGCTCAGTCCGCGCGCGACGTTTCCGTTCATCGCCATCAACTGCGCGGCGATTCCGGAGACGCTGCTCGAGAGCGAGATTTTCGGTCACGAGAAAGGCGCGTTCACCGGCGCCGCTGATCGTCGTCAGGGCTGCTTCGAGCTCGCCGATCGCGGCACGTTGTTCCTGGATGAAATCGGCGAGATGACGCCGGCGACGCAGGTCAAGCTGTTGCGCGTGCTCCAGGAACGCAAGTTCCGGCGGCTCGGCGGACGAACCGAGCAGTCGGTCGATGTCCGGGTGATTGCCGCGACCAACATCGATCCGGTCGAAGCGGTGCAGAAGGGCACGCTTCGCGAAGACCTCTACTACCGCTTGAACGTGTTTGCGTTCCGGTTGCCGACCCTGCGCGAGCGCAAGGAGGATCTGCCGCTGCTGGTGCAGGCGTTCATCAACGAATTCAACACCCGCAATCAGAAAGCGATCGCCGGCGTCGAGCAGCAGGCGATGCGGATGCTCGAGCAGTACGCGTGGCCCGGCAACGTGCGCGAGCTGCGCAACGTGATCGAGCGCGCCACCATCCTCGCGCCGGGTCCGTTCATCGAGGCCAAGCACCTGCCGCCGACACTGGCCGAAGAACCGCCGGTGCTGCAGCAGCCCCAGGTGGCGTTGGCCCCGGGGACGACGGTCGAGGAGGCCGAGCGGCGCCTCATCGTGATGACGCTGGCGCACACCCGCGACAACAAGACCAGGGCCGCGGAAATCCTCGGCATCAGCCTCAAGACGCTTCACAATAAGCTGAACAAGCTGAGGCTCAGGCCGAAGCGATCGGAATAGCCTCCGAGCGCCTAGCGTCCAAGCCCCGGATTCAACGCGTATGCGACTAGGCATCAAAGGCAAGCAGGTTCTCATCGTCACGTCGCTCGTCGGGGCGGTGGTCGTGGTGCTGAGCGTCCTGAACCTTGTGAATCTGGCGGGGGTCAGTCTGGCCGAGAGCCAGGCGAGGGCGGAGCTGCTGGCGGGCGCCATTTACAGTCGCGCGCGCGAAGTGATCGTGCCCGGCGTCGACCCGTTCGAATCACTACGGCGTGATCCGGGCCTGCGCTCGATGCTGTCGGCGAGCCTGCTCGCGAAGAACGTCACCTTTGCTGCGATCGCCGATCTCGACGGCAAAGCCGCGGTCCACGCCGATCCGGCACTCGAAGGGCGACCGCTGCCGGCCGGCGGCGACCTCCGCACCGTGCTGTCGGAGCCGTGGTGGCGGCAGGTCCGCGCCATCTACTCGGGCCAGGGCACCAATCTGCTGTTCGAGGAGCCGCTGCTGCTTGGCGACAAGCCGTTCGGATCGATTCGCGTCGGCGTCTCGACGCTGCTGATTCGCAGCGAGCTGAACGACTCGCTCGGCGGCGCGATGGCGACGGCGCTGCTGTTATTGGGCATCTCGGTGCTGGTCGCGATCCTGCTCGCGCAGCTGGTGCTGCGTCCGATTCACGTGCTGCGCAGCGGCCTGACCCGGCTGGGCCGCGGCGAACTCGGCGTCCGGCTGGACCTCAATCAGCATGACGAGTTCGGCGAGCTCGGCACCTCGTTCAACACCGTCAGCGAGCAGCTGTCCGCCGATCGTTCGCAGATGGCCGGTCAGATGGCGAACCTCGAATCGGCGGTGGAACACCTCGAGGACGCGGTCGGCATCGTCGACGCGCGCGGGGCGTTCTTGTTTGCCAACCCGGCGATGCGGACGTTGCTGCCGCAGGCCGCGACCGGTGTGCAGCTCGACAGCCTGCTGGCCCCCGATCATCCGCTGCGGCGGCTGTCCGAGCAGACGCTGGTCGGTGGGCACTCGCGCGGTCCGCTCTCGGCCGTGTTCGGCGAAAGCGGTGAGCGTCTGGTGATGACGCACGCGATCAACGATCCGAAGGGCGCGCTCGTGGGGATCATGCTGGTAGCGCGGAACGTCGAATACCTCAGCCAGGTGCAGTCCACGGTTCGCTACTCGCGCAAGCTCGCGGCGCTCGGCCGGCTCTCGGCCGGCGTAGCGCACGAAGTGAAGAATCCATTGAACGCGATGATGATCCACCTCGAGCTGCTGCGCCAGCGGGTCGGCACCACCGCCACGATCGGCGCGCGGGGGGGCGCCGCGGTCTCGGTGGCTGAGGCACCGGTCGATCGCGCCGCCGCGATGCAGCACGTCGACGTGATCGCCAATGAGATCCGCCGGCTCGACGAAGTGATGCAGGGCTTCCTGACTTTCGCACGTCCCGAGGATCTGAAGCTGCAGCCGGTGCCGCTGCGCCCGCTGATCGACGAGGTGATTGCGATCGTCCGTCCCGAAGCCGACCGCGCCCGCGTCGAAATCGTCAGCGAGTGCACTGGCGGGGCCGACGTCAACGGCGATCCGACCATGCTGCGACAGGCGTTCCTGAACCTGGCGCTCAACGCCTGTCAGGCGATGCCGGCCGGGGGCACGCTGCGGATCCAGTGCGAGTCGGAGCGTTTCGCGCGCACCGGCCGGGTATCGATCGCGTTCACCGACACCGGCAGCGGCATCCAGCCGGATCATCTGAAGCGGATTTTCGACCTGTACTTCACGACCAAGGAGAAGGGGAGCGGCATCGGGCTGTCGATGGTCTACCGGACTGTGCAGATGCACGACGGCGAGATCGAAGTACAGTCCACGCCCGGCAGCGGAACCACGTTCCGCGTCCTCCTCCCACAGGCATGATGACGTTCCACCGGGGGCGATTCCGGCGTCACGCGCTCGGCCACGCACGCACGGTGTTGCTGCTGGTGCCGCTGTGCGCGGCCGCCTGCAATCACACCGGTCCCAACACCATCGCGGATGCGCCGCCGCTCGACGTGCCGGCGCCGCCGCCGCGCGACGTTGCGCCCAACGATACGGAAGCGCCGCCGCCGGTCTCGCTGGTTCCGGAACCGGCGCACAACACGCCGCAACTCCCGCGTCCGGCGCCGCGTGAACAACCGCGCGCGGATACGCCGAGACCGGAGCCGGTCAAACCCGAGCCGGCACCGTCCGAGCCGTCCAAGCCGGCCGAGGAGCCGCCCAGGCCTACTGTGCTGCAGACGGCGCCAACGCAGGTCGAGGGCGAGGTCGAGCGAGGCATCCGCGCGTCGATCGCGAAGGCCACCAGCGAACTCAACCGGGTCGACTACCGCGCGTTGAACGTGGACGCCCGTACGCAGTACGACACCGCCAAGCGCTTCATCAGCCAGGCCGATGAAGCGATGCGCGTCAAGAACCTGGTGTTTGCGAAAAATCTGGCCGAAAAAGCCGCGGCGCTGGCTGCGCAGCTCGGCAGCAGATAACTCGAGATGTCAACATCTTGCGAGTGACCTAAAATCGGGCCACAATATGTGGTGTTCGGCGCTTGACAAAGCTGCCGACCGGGCGCATATTGATCCGCCGGTCAGACATAAGCGAACGAGCGAGGGAATCCCACTTTCTCGCGAGTTGGCGAAAGGTAGTACGGTTCGGATCGGCCGAAGTTTTTCCAATACATGCATCGATGGTCGCTTCCGGGGCGGGTGGCGATCGTCGCCGATCCAGGGACCACCCTGGATTGAACGGAGTCGACAGATATGAAAGAGCGCGTTTCCTACGAGGCCGCCGGTGCCACCCAGCAGAGCGTCGAGAACAGCGGAGCCGTCGCGCCGCCGTTCACCGTTGATGCCGACAAGCCGCGTCCGAAAGCCAGGACAGCCGCAGTGGTGGGACTGACCTTTCCGCGCTTCTTTACCGAAGCCGGCGTCGATCCGTTCGACGAGGTCGAGTGGGAAATCCGCGCCGCCGCGATTGGCAACGATCGCGGTGAGATGGTGTTCGAGCAGCGCGATGTCGAGATTCCGAAGGCCTGGTCGCAGCAGGCCACCAACATCGTGGTCTCGAAATATTTCCGCGGCCAGATCGGGACGCCCGAGCGCGAGCACAGCGTCAAGCAGCTGATCGGCCGGGTGGTGGACGCGATCACGGCGTGGGCGAAGGCGCAGAAGTACTTCGCGAGCGACGAGGATCTGCAGGCCTTCAGCGACGACCTCAAGCACATCCTGGTCTATCAGAAGGCGGCATTCAACAGCCCGGTCTGGTTCAACTGCGGCTTCGAGAAGGCGCCGCAGTGCTCGGCCTGCTTCATCAACTCGGTCCAGGACACGATGGATTCGATCCTGACGCTGGCGCGGACCGAGGGCATGCTCTTCAAATTCGGATCCGGCACCGGCACCAACCTCTCGCCGATCCGATCGTCGAAGGAACTGCTCGCCGGCGGCGGCACCGCGTCCGGTCCGGTCTCGTTCATGAAGGGGTACGACGCGTTCGCCGGGGTCATCAAGTCGGGCGGCAAGACCCGCCGCGCCGCCAAGATGGTCATCCTCAACGCCGAACACCCCGACATCGTCGAGTTCATCAACTGCAAGGTCGAGGAAGAGAAGAAGGCCTGGGCGCTGATCGACGCCGGCTACGACGGCTCGTTCACCGGTCCAGCCTATTCGTCGGTGTTCTTCCAGAACTCGAACAACAGCGTGCGGGTGACCGACGAATTCATGCGCGCGGTGCTCGACGACGGCGAGTGGGAAACCAAGGCGGTGCGCGACGGCGCGGTGATGGACACCTACAAGGCGCGCGAACTGATGCACCTCATCGCCGAAGGCACGCACATCTGCGGCGATCCCGGCATGCAGTTCGATACCACGGTCAACGAGTGGCACACCTGCCCTGAGACCGATCGCATCCACGCGAGCAATCCGTGCTCCGAGTACATGTTCCTGAACGATTCGGCGTGCAACCTGTCGTCGATCAACCTGATGAAGTTCGTGAAAGCGGACGGCGAGTTCGACGTGGTCGCCTACAAGGCGGCGATTCGCACCCTGATCACCGCGCAGGAGATCATCGTCGACAACGCCAGTTATCCATCGCCGATGATCGAGAAGAACAGCCATGCCTACCGGCCGCTCGGGCTGGGTTACGCGAATCTGGGCGCGCTGCTGATGTCACGTGGTCTGCCCTACGACAGCGACGGCGGCCGCGATTACGCGGCGGCGTTGACCGCGCTGATGACCGGCGAGGCCTACGCACAGTCGGCGCGGATCGCGCGCGACCACGGCGGTCCGTTCTCCGGCTACGACAAGAACCGGGAGCCGTTCCTGCGGGTGATGCGCAAGCACCGCGACGCGATGCGCGACGTCAACGGCCGCAACGTGCCGTCCGATCTCTACAACGCGGCCAAGGGTTCCTGGGACGATGCGGTGGAGCTCGGTGAAGAGAGCGGATACCGCAACGCGCAAGCCACGGTGCTGGCGCCGACCGGCACCATCGGCTTCATGATGGACTGCGACACCACCGGCGTCGAGCCCGACATCGCACTGGTGAAATACAAGAAGCTGGTCGGCGGCGGGTTGATGAAGATCGTCAACCAGACCGTCCCGATGGCGCTGCGCAAGCTCGGTTACTCGCAGCCGCAGGTGGACGCGATCATCGAGTACATCGACCGGAACGAAACCATCGAAGGTGCGCCGGGCCTGAAGGATTCGCACCTGCCGGTGTTCGACTGCGCGTTCAAGGCGTCGAAGGGCGAGCGCTCGATTCACTACATGGGCCACATCAAGATGATGGGTGCGACGCAGCCGTTCATCTCCGGCGCGATTTCGAAGACGGTCAACGTGCCCAAGGCGGCGACCGTCGAAGACATCATGCAGGCCTACATCCAGTCATGGAAGCTCGGTGCCAAGGCGGTGTCGATCTATCGCGACGGCAGCAAGCGGACCCAGCCGTTGAACACGTCGAAGGACAAGACCGCGGCGGAAGTCGCGCAGGCAGCGGCTGCGGCGCTCGTCACCCAGCCGACGCGGCGCAAGCTGCCGGACGAGCGGTCAGCGATCACCCACAAGTTTGACATCGCCGGCCACGAGGGCTACATCACCGTCGGCCTGTTCGAGAACGGCCAGCCCGGAGAGATCTTCCTGGTGATGGCCAAGGAAGGCTCGACCATCTCGGGCTTTGCCGACGCCTTCGCGCAGGCGATTTCCTACGCGCTGCAGTACGGCGTACCGCTCCAGGCGCTGGTCGATAAGTTCAGCCACGTCCGGTTCGAGCCGTCGGGCATGACCCGCAATCCGGAGATCCGCTTCGCGAAGTCGATCGTCGACTACATCTTCCGGTGGCTGGCGTCGAAGTTCCTGTCGAACGAGGCGCAGTACGCGGCCGGAGTCAACGGCCGCCAGCCGGAAATGAGCGGATCGCTGACGCAGACGGCCGAGCCGGCAGCGGTTCCGGCGCCGCAGGCCGCTGCACCGACGACCGCGACGTCGTACTCGACGATTCAGAATCAGGAAGACGCGCCGCCGTGCACGACCTGCGGCTCGATCATGATCCGCAGCGGTGCCTGCTACAAGTGCAGCAACTGCGGCAATACGTCAGGTTGTGCGTAGCGATTAGGGATTCGAGAGTAGGGATTGAAAGAGGGCCGGGCGGAAACGCCCGGCCCTCTTTCGTTTCATCGAAACACGAAGCCGGCCCGAAAGCCCAATAAGACTGTGGCCACTTCATATGAGGTGAGCAAGAACTGGTCGCGCACTTCCAGCCGAAGCCCCGCGTGATCGGTCATCCATCGGTCGACTCCGCCTCCCGCGTTGAACAGCCCGACAGGTTCGCCACCCAGTAGAAAGGAAATCCCACCGGTGACGAATGGCAGCCAGCCGGACCGGTTATCCCTGTGCCGGAAGTGTCGCGAGCCATTCACCGACAGCATCAGCCCTTCCCATGCCGGCATTGAACCGGAGTACCCGACTCCGATGATCTTCGTCGGCGGGAAATAGAGATAGCCGACTTCGCCGCCGACGCTGATATTCGTGCCGATCCACGCCTCACCGCCGCCGCCAACCGTCCGTGCCGTGGTCCGGTCGCCGATATCGTTGACGGCCATCGGACCGGCGAACATATAACCAAATCCCTGTGCTCGTGCCAGCGATGCAGTCATCGTCATCGCCAGAGCCGCCAGAACCGTTATCGTGATGGGACCTGATCTCATTGCGTGTTCTCCCTGCTCCCTCATGCGTGAGGAAGCGGGAAAACGGCTCATGACTTTGAGGTCGACAAGTGCAGCAACTCGGGGAACACCTCAGGATGTGTGCCTGAGGATTTGGGCTGCGGCGACACCCGAGTCCGAACGACGCTGAAATCGAAAGGGCGGGTCCACAGGGCCCGCCCTTTTTTGTCATCACGCCTTCGCGAGAAGCGCGCCAGCGATCCGATCCCATTCAGCCTGCGGCGAATCGACCGCTTCGGGCTGGCCGGCGAGGCGATACCAGTACGACGCGTTGTCCGCCTTGCCTTCCTTGCGGTGCAGATAGGCGTGCACCCACCAGCCGGTTTCGTCCTGGACGCTGTCGGCCATGTCGTGCGCACGGTCCCAGTCTCCGTGCGCGTCGTGCCACAGCGCCTGCAGGGCGGTTGAAACCGACGGCGGCTCGGCCCCGCCGATGGTGGCCTTGAATTCGGTCAGCGTCATGCTCCAAGACTAGCTCGTCATGGCCTTGACGATGAACTCCTGCACGCGTGAATCGACGTCGAACTGCTCGTGCTTCTGAATTGGCCAGTTCGCCTTGTCGGCCCACATCTTGTTCAAGCCTCTCTGAACCTCCGGATCGCCGCCGGTGAACTGACCGACCAGCGCGCGCCATCGCGCTGCCAGCGCCTGCGCCTTCGGTCCCGCCGGGTCCTCGCCGAGCGCCACCTCGACGTCGGCGATGAGCTCCGTCCACTGCTTCGTCACCTGCGCCTGCAACTCCGGATTCCAGAGCGCCTTGCGCTCCTCGATCTTCGCCTTCGCGTCCTCGCTGTAATACTTCTTCGACCAGTCGGTGCTGTTCTGCATCTCAATCTCCTTCACAATTCGTTTGAACAGATCCCAATCCGGATCCGTACCGGTTTGAACCGATCGTTCCGCCTGCGAGATCGCCTCGATCGCCAGATCGAGCTGGCGGCGCTTGCCGGCCAGCACGTGCTGTTGACGCCGCAGCGTCTCGGCCAGCGGCGACTTGCGCTGCAGCAACCGGCCGATCTGCTGCAGCGACAAACCGAGGAATTTCAAGACGACGATCTGCTCGAGGCGGCCGAAATCGCTGTCGCGATACAGGCGGTAACCGCTGTCGGACCGTCCGCTCGGCTTCAACAAGCCGAGTCGGTCGTAGTGGTGCAGCGCACGCACCGTGACGCCGGCCAGCGCGGCGAACTCCCGAATCCGATAGACCGCGGCGGTTCGGCGATTCATGCTGCTTCGTTAGAGATGATCAGCCCTGACGTTGCGTGAGGGTCAAGAGGCACATAGAATTTTCCCATGGACCTGCTGTTCGGGTCGTACGTTCGCGAACACGGCCGGCGCACCGGACGCCTGGCCGCGTTCGAGCTCGAACCGCTGGGCCTGCGCATCAGGCGCATCATCTTCAGCGCCGACGGCGAGCTCGGACCGCAGATTAGATCGGAGCCGCTCGCGACCATCGGCCTGGTGCACGAAGACGGCGAAGTTGAATTGCTCGAAACGCTGGAGGTCGGGCCGATGCCGATCGTCAAAGACGTCCTGCTCCTGAGCCGCTCCACGCGTATCCGTCGGATGGGCCGGGAGCTCGGTCGCCTGGTCGGCGTTTCGGTGACCCCCGGGGATCGTACCCTGGTGTCCATATTCGGACGCCCGCGGCCGTGGTCGAGGCGTTTCGCGGTCTCGGCGATTGATGTCGACGCGTCGGTGGCGGGCGAGCTGCGCGTCGGAACGACCGGCGAGTCGCGCCTCCCTTGAACCCGGTCCGACGCTTGGCGTACAGTCACCTGTTGCAGCGTCCCTTTCAAGGAGCATCCGAATGAAGTGTTTCACCTCGTTTACGTCGGCCGCCGTTGTTCTTTGCGCGTCGACGGTCTTTGCCCAGCCGCCCGCCGGCCAGAAGGTGAGTCTCGCCACCAGCCTGCAGCGCGGCTACGCCGGCCTCAAGGCCAATTTCATCGCCGCCGCCGACAAGATGCCGGAAGCCGACTACAACTTCAAGCCCGGCTCGACGCCCGAAGCGCGGACCTACGGCCAGGTGATCAGCCACATCGCGCAGAGCCAGTTCGGTCAGTGCTCGGGCCTCACCGGCGTGCCCAATCCGATGGCCGGCAAGAATCTCGAGAAGGATCTGACGAGCAAGGCTGACATCACCAAGGCGCTCGCCGAATCGTTTGCGCTCTGCGACAAGGCGTTCGATGCAGTGACCGACGCCAGCGCGCTGGAAATGGTGAAGGCCGGTCAGAACGAACAGACCCGTGCGGCAGCGCTCTACGGTGTCATCGTGCACGGCAACGAAATGGCCGGGACGGCCTATGTCTACCTCCGCTCCAAGAACATCGTCCCGCCGTCGACTGAGCGAGCGATGATGGGCCGCGGACGGGGGAACGACTAACGCAGAAGAGTAGAGAGTTCTGAACCTGAAATGTGAAGGGCGGATCGGCGACGGTCCGCCCTTTTTACTTTTATGTCATTGACCACGCGCGTGTTGATCGGGCTGGTGGCCGGATTCCTGCTCGGCCTGGCGTTGGCTGGAGCGACTTCGTCAGTGGCGGCGACGCTCGTCGCGGTGGCGGCGCCGGTCGGAACGATTTTCATCAACCTGATTCGGATGACGGTGATGCCGCTGGTGGTCACGATGCTGGTCGCCAGCGTCGGCTCGATGGCATCAACGGGCGCGCTTGGCCGCGCCGGCGTCCGCGCAGCGGCGATTGCGGTGGCGCTGCTGCTTGCGGCCACGATTTCCGCGATGCTGATCGCACGGCCCGTTCTGGCGCGGGTTCACGTCGATCCTGCCGCCGCGACCGCACTGCGCGGAGCGGCGGCGCCGGCCGCGGCAGGCTCGAGCGCGCCAACCTTCGTTCAATGGTTCGTCGATCTGGTTCCGCAGAATGTCTTCAAGTCAGCGGCAGACGGTCTGATGCTGCCAGTCATCGTGTTCTCAGTTCTGTTCGGTGTGGCGCTCGCGCGTGTCGCCGCCGAACGTCGCGATCCGGTGTTGCGGGTCGTACAGGGCATCGCCGACGCGATGCAGCGCCTGGTCGCGATGATTCTCGAGCTCGCGCCGGTCGGCGTGTTCGCCCTTGCCATTCCGCTCGCGTCGAAGCTCGGCGTCTCGGCGGCCGGTGCAATGCTGGCTTACATCGTCCTGGTCGTCACGCTGACGCTTCTGGTCGGCGTGCTCATCCTTTATCCCGTCGGGATCCTTGCCAGCGGCCTGTCGCCGTCGGCATTTCTGTCGTTCTGCGCGCCGGCGCAGGCGGTGGCGTTCGCGTCCCGGTCGTCGCTCGCGGCGTTGCCGGCCATGGTCGAAAGCGCCGAGCGCGCCGAGTTGCCGCCAATCGTCGCGCGTTTCATACTGCCGCTCGCCGCTTCGGTGTTCCGGGTCGGCGCAGCCGTGGCGATCCCGGTCGGCGTGTTGTTTCTCGCGCGGCTGTACGACGTTCCGCTCAGCACCTCGCAGCTCGCGTCGATTGTCTTTACGGTGATTCTCACCACTTTCGCGGTCCCGGGCGTGCCCGGGGGCAGCATCATTGCGATGGTGCCGGTACTGGTCGCGGCGAATCTGCCGGTGGACGGCATCGGTATCCTGCTTGCGGTCGATGCGATTCCCGACATGTTCCGCACCACCGAGAACGTGACCGGCAGCATGGTCGTGGCGGCCGTGCTGCGGCGGCTGTAAGGATCCGCCAATACGAAGATGTTCGTATTGACATCTACGAAGAGCGTCGTAGATAATCCGGACCATGAAGACGCCGCGCCGAAAACCGACCGACGCCGAACTGCGGATCCTCCGCGTGCTCTGGACGCGGGGACCGAGCACGGTCCGCCAGATTGGTGAGGTCCTCGGCCGCGACATCGGCTACACGACCGTCCTCAAGCTGCTGCAGATCATGACGGAGAAGCGACTGGTCGTTCGTGACGAATCCGAGCGAACACATATCTATCGGTCTGCGTATACCCAGGATCAGACCCAGCGTCAGCTGATTGCGGATTTGCTGGATCGCGCGTTTGACGGCTCAGCGGCGAAGCTGGTGCTGCAGGCGCTCTCGGCCACCAAAACCTCGCCTGCGGAGCTGGCCGAGATCAGAAAGCTGCTCGAAACAAAATCCGGAGGATCGCAATGATGCCGCTGCTCGAAATCGCAGGCTGGTCGCTGATCCATTTTCTGTGGCAAGGCGCCGC
>DASXIR010000103.1:0-6772 GCA_036497895.1 Vicinamibacterales bacterium
ATCGATGCGGTGCGGCTCCGCGATCAGATCACATCGCCGGCGCGGACCATCCTGCTCGTGCTGCTGGCGGCGTCGGCGCTGATCTTCGTGATCGCCTGCTCGAACGTCGCCAACCTGATCCTCGCGCGCTCGGTCCGGCGCGAGGGCGAGCTCGCCATTCGCGCGGCGCTCGGCGCGGGTGCGGGCGCGCTGCGCCGGACGCTGCTGGCAGAGAGCCTGTTGCTGTGCGGCGCGGGCGCGACCCTCGGTGTCGTGATCGCGCAGCCGATGGTCGCGGTCCTGGCGCGGTATGCGTCGCGCTACTCCGTCCGGGCGCTCGACATCACCGTTGACGCGACCGTGCTGTGGGTCGGCGTGGGGCTCGCGCTCGTGTCGTCCGTGCTCCTGGCGTTCGTGCCGCGCCTGCCCTCGGCCGACGCCTCCAACGGCTCCGGCCTGTCGAATGGCAGCGTCCGGATGACGTCGGCCACGAACCGCCGGCTGCGGCTGTTCGCCGTGACGCAGATCGCCGCGTCGTTCGTGCTGCTGGCCGGCGCCGGCACGCTGCTGGCGACGCTGTTCGAGCTCCAGCGCACCAATCCGGGCATGAACACGCGCAACGTCCTCACGGTGAACGTGCCGATGAACTACGAGCGGCCGCGCGAGCAATCACTGCCGCTTTACCGGGAGGCGATCCGCCGCATCAGCGAGCTGCCCGGGGTCGAGCAGGTGGCAGTCGGCACGCTCGTGCCGTGGCGCGAGGCCGGCGCCTTCTTCGCCGCGCAGTTCACGGTCGAGGGCTACGCGAAGGCCGACGGCGAAGACGATCCGCGCGGGAAGTTTCGTACGGTGTCGCCGGGGTTCTTCGCCTCGCTCGGCGTGCCGATCATCGCTGGACGGGATTTCAACGCGAGCGATC
Organism: Vicinamibacterales bacterium; assembly: GCA_036497895.1. Classification (GTDB taxonomy): domain Bacteria; phylum Acidobacteriota; class Vicinamibacteria; order Vicinamibacterales; family CAVVIG01; genus CAVQFC01. The sequence goes on from DASXIR010000103.1 coordinate 899, forward strand.
GCAGTGACGGCGAAAAGGTCGTCATCGTCAGCCAGAGCGTGGCTCAGCGGATGTTTCCCAACCAGGACGCGGTCAATCGAAAACTGATGTGGACCGACCCGGTGATGAAGTTCATCGACGTGAGCACCGGGCCGCGGCGGATCGTCGGCATCGCCGCCGACATCGACGACGAGAATATCGTCCCCAGCCCGCAGATGGTGGTCTATCACCCGCTCGAGCAGGAGTTCGGCGGCGGCCGGCTGTTCGTTCACACGCAGAGGGATCCGTACCCGCTGGTGCCTGCGATTACGAAGATCATCCGGACTCTGGCGGCTGACCAGCCGGTGGAGCAGGCGGCGACGCTCGACGACGTGCGCGCCGAGGTGCTGGCTCCGAGCCGGCTCAACGCGCTCGTCTTCAGTGCGTTTGCCGGAGTGGCGTTGACGATTGCGGTCGTCGGTGTTGCGGGAGTGCTCGCCTTCTCCGTGAGCGCGCGCACGCGTGAGTTCGGCGTCCGCCTCGCCATCGGCTCGACGCCGCGGCACCTGCTGACGCGGATTCTCGGAGAGGGCGCGGCGATTGCCGGTCTGGGCGTGGCCGCCGGGGTCGCGGGCGGCGTCGCGCTCGCCAAGGTGATCGGACTGTTCCTGCCGGATGTTTCGGTGCCTGGGGCTCTGCCGCTCGTCGGCGCCGCGTCGGTCCTGGTCACCGCAGCGATCGTCGCGTCACTGATGCCGGCGGCGCGGGCGGCGCGGGTGGATGTGATGCAGGCACTGCGATCAGAATAGCGCGGTCACCGCACCGAACACGCTTCTGGCGCCCACGAAGTCGAGACGCTGTCCGGCACTTTCTTGAAATGTGTGCTCCTGACGAGGGGCTGGGTCCAGTACTGCGGATCCTCGATGATGTGCGTCAGAATCAACCAGGAGTCGCCGTTCGGCTCCGTCGTGCGCGAGAGGTATTCCGTCAGCACGGCGTTCTCACCGTACGGCACGCCGTTCTTCTGCACATAGCCGGGCCGCATATGCGTCGTGACGACCTTCAGTGAGCCGCCCTGCGGGGCGGCGCCACGTCCGCGGCGCCCGCCGCCGGCCGCTTCCCACTGAGCCACCGACGTTCCCTGCCAGGTCGCCGCGCCTGACGTCGCTGGCGTCGTACCGAAGTTGAAGAGTCGCGTCTGGGTTCCTGCTTCGGTTTCAACCTTCAGCGACTGGTCGGACTCCCACGTGATGTGCAGGCGTCCAGGCGCGCGCATGACTCCCGCTGCCCCGTACGCCTTGCACTGTTCTCCAGCCGCCTCGTCCTTTGCCGGATCCCACGCGTTCGCGACGCGGTTGCCTTCAGCACTGAGCGGCAAGCCGGGATGATCGCCCTTGGGTGCCGTGATCATCCGATAGCGCCAGTCCTCGGTGACGACCGAAACCCAGTAGCCGGTCAGATCGATCGGCGCCTGCTGCCTGGCCGTCTGCGGGGTCGCAGGACCGCGTCCTCGCTGCGCCTGAGCGGACAGCGCGGCGGACCACAGCAGCACCAACGCGAAGACGAACCTATTTCTTTTTCGCATTGAGCGTCTTGTACACGGCTTCGACAAACATGTCGGTCGTCCACGGACCGGTGGTCGCACCGAAACGCCCGTCGTAGTCGCGGGTCGGCTTCGCCGCCTTCACCTGATCGAGCGTCTGTCCCTTCTTAATCAGATCCTGCACGCGGCCGCGAATGATGGTCACCATATCGCGGTAATAGCCGACATCCGCCATATCGCAGAGGCGTCCGTGGCCGGGGATAATCATCGTGCCGCCCTCAGACCGGAAGTCCGGAAACGCGACCTCGAGAATCTTGTTCAAGCCGTCGATCACGCCGTCAATCGTCCCACCGTTCGCGACGTCGATAATCGGGTAGGTGGTCGTCATGAAGATGTCGCCGGTCGAAATGACGTCGGCGCGGCGAAACCACACGAGGCTGTCGCCGTCGCTGTGCGCCGCCGGCTCGTGGAAAAGCTCGATCGGCTCGCCGCCGTGAAAGTGCGCGCTCAACTTCATCGCATCCAGGTGATACGTTTCGTTCGGCCACGCGCGTTCGGGCGCCGCTGCCTGTTTGCCGGTGGGCGCGCTCATCCGCGTCATCACGTTCTCATGGGCGATGACCATCGGACCCTCGCCTGCCACGACTTCGACCGGGATGCGACGGCCAGACGCCGCAAGCTTTTCGTTGCCCCCGACGTGATCGGCCGATGCACTAGTGTTGATGATGTACGAAATCGGCTTCTCGGACAGCTTCTTCACCGCCTCGAGCACTTTGTCGGCCGTCTGCACAGAGCCGCTATCCACGAGCAGCACGCCTTCCGGGAACGTGAGAACGGTGATGTTGCCACCCGCGCCGGTCAGCATGTAGACGTTCGGGCGTACCTTGAGCACGCGAATGTCGCCAGGGGCGGCGACCAGTCCAACCGTCCCGCACAGCAGCAAGATCGCGACGGCAATCCGTCCGGGATTCATCGCTTTTCAGGCTGCTTCAATTTCGCGCGATATTCGGGATACATCGTTTCGGCCCCGCCTCGTACCGCTTCCACGGGCAGGCCGTATTTCTTCGCGAACTCTTCGGCGTCGTGCGTCGTGCCGGTCAGGCGGAACGGCACCCAGCCCTTCGGATGGTCCGTCTCCTCTTCGACCTCGCAGAGCTCGGGCGCGTCCGGGATGTGCAGGTCGAGGACGAAATCCGTCGTCTGGACGAACGGCTCCGTCAGGTAAATGGGGTCGGTGACGAGCTGCATGATGGTGAGGTAGTCGCCATGGCGAATCCAATGCTCCGTCATCGTCGCCAGATCGCTCGTGGGGATGCCGTCGCGGCGGACGATGTACTCCTTGAGGTGCGTGGTCGTGACCGTCAGCATGTCGCCTTCCCACTTCCCGGTCGAGAATCCCGCCCACGTGTGAGCGGCGTCCTCGGGCGGATGCGGCCGGCCGTCCATGTAGATCACGCGATCGATCAGATCTGCGAAGTTCACGTGAAAAGCTATCGTCTCGCCGGTGATCGGTTCCACGTCCTTCGAGATCCGGGCCGGATGCACGCTGCGCCACATGTAAGTTGATGCGTGGGGCCGGCACTGCCACTCACTCAGTCCGTACAGCGCGGCGTCCCAGGTATCGGCGCGAAGTCTCGCGGCGTCATTCAGGGGCACTCCGGTGTAGTCGCCCAGCTCGCCGCCAGGCGACCGCTCCTGCTGATCTTCGTGATAGCGCACGGCCCATTGGCCCGAGAAGTCGATCTGGGCAACTGCCGGCGCAGCGAGAAGGGTCGAGCAGACAAGCACTGCGGCGGCGACGCGTGCGGGGTGGGCGCCGCGCATAACCACTATTGGAACGTGCCGTTCCACTTGAAGCCGTCTTTCGGCCGCGTGATCGAACGCATGCGCATCCGGTAGTCTTCGGAATTGCGGCCGGGCGCGCCAGTGACGATGACGTGATCGCCGGCTTTGAGGGCGGTGGCGGTCAGACCTTGCGTGCTCAACTGCATGCCGGATCCACACTCGACGGCCCAGCGGTGCATTTCGCCATCCTCGCCGGGGGCCTCGAGATGCACGTAGGAGTGCGGATTGCGGAAGACGAACTGGACGAGGTCGCCTTCGATGGTCTGGGTCTTGTCCTCGTAATACGTGGCGGCGAAGGAGTGATGGGCCGAGAGCGGCATGACGGCCGCCGTCCATATTGCGAGGGCAACTCCCGCCACGATGGGTGCAACGAGTCCGCGCGTCATCTCAAAACCTCCTCCGGAACCGTCGTCGGGCAGATGATAGCGTATACTCCGCGGCTATGTTCAGCCGATCAAATCTTGCTATGGCGGCCGGACTCATCCTCTGGGTGGCGAGCGTCGTGCTCACGAATGCTCAGGCCCAGGCACCGAAGCCGCAGATGTCCGAAGCGGCCTTCAAGAACATCCAGGTCCTCAAGGGAATACCCGTCGACGAGTTCATGGGCACGATGGGATTGTTCTCCGCTTCGCTCAGCCTGTGTTGCGCGGAGTGTCACACAGGCGCTGGCACCTCCGATGCGAAATGGGAGGACGACCCGCCGCGGAAACGCACAGCACGGCGGATGGTGCAGATGGTGGCCGCCATCAATCGCGACAACTTCAACGGCCGCCAGGTCGTCACGTGCTGGACGTGCCATCGTGGCAGTCAGAGACCGCTGGTCACCCCGCCGCTCGACAAGATGTACGGCGAACCGGTGATCGAGCCGCCCGATCTCCTCCCGACCGCGACCTCCGGAGAACCGACGGTCGATCAGATCTTCGATCGGTATATTCAGGCGCTCGGCGGCGCGGCGCGGCTGGCGAACCTGACGAGCTACGTCGCCAAGGGTACCAGCGCGCCATTCGGCGATGTCGTTGGCAAGGGTTATCCGACGGAAATCTACGCGAAGGCGCCGAATCAGTTCGCGACGATCGTCCATCAGCAGGAAGGCGATATGGCCCGCACCTTCGACGGCCGCGAGGGCTACTTCCTGTTGCCGCTCACGGTGATCGAAGAATATCCCTGGACTGGAGGCGCGCTCGAGGGCGCCAGGCTCGAAGCCGAGCTCGCGTTTCCCGGACGCATCAAAGAGTTCCTGACGAACTGGCGCGTGGGTTTCTCGACAACGCTCAACGGCGTTGATGTGCGCGTGGTGCAAGGGACGGGTGCAAATGGTTTGCTGGCGACCTTTTATTTCGACAAAGCGTCGGGCCTGTTGGTGAGGATGTCGCGCTACACCAACTCCGCCGTGGGCCGTGTGCCGACCCAGATCGACTTCTCCGACTATCGGCCGGTGGCAGGAGTCATGATGCCCTTCAAGTGGTCGTATTCCTGGTTGAGCGGACGGGATGACTTTACGCTGACCGACGTCCAGCCGAACGTCGCGCCCGATCCGGCAAAATTCGGCAGGCCTGTCGCTAGAAAATGATCGGCGGCGCACGCCTTATTTGCCTCGCGGTCCTGCTCTTTCTCGCGACGTTCACGTTCTCGGTCTGCTCGAAGCCCGCTCCGACAACATCAACATCAGTGGCAACGCCGCTCCTGGGCGAGATGACGCCGGTCGTCTCGGTCAAGGAGCTGATGAGCCACATGATCGACCCGATCGCCGACAACATCTTCGACGCGGTGTGGTGGGATACGACCGACAAGGGCGTCGTGGAACACCGGCCGAAAAGCGACGAGGACTGGGACAAGGTCAAGACGGGGGCGGTCACGATTGTTGAAGGCATCGAGTTGCTCAAGGTGCCGCGCCCGTTTGCGCCCGCCGGAGACGTGAACAACAGCGTCGGCTTGAATCCGCCGGAGTTGTCGCCGACCCAGATCAAGGCCAAGATCGACAAGGATCCGGTGCTCTGGATTGCGAAAATTCAGGCGCTGCGGAACGTGGGTCTCGAGGTTCTCGAAGTCGTGAAGAAAAAAGACGTCGACGCGCTCTGGCAGGCCGGTGGAGACCTCGACGAGGCCTGCGAGGCGTGTCACCTCGAATACTGGTACCCGGGCGACAAGGGGAGCGTGCTCGCGGACAGGAAAGCTCGAGCGCGGTTCGAAAAGCCAGGGGTACCGACCGCCACAACGAAGAAATAGCGCGAGCTGCCGTTACGTAAAAAGCCCGAGGGACGTGGTCTGCGCAGGTGTAGGATCACGCCGATGACTGCGGCGCGCGCTGCGCGTCGAAGGGGGTTGTGATGCGTTTCAGCCGGCGGATCCGACTCGGCACGCTGGGAGCGGTCGCTCTTCTCGCGACGGCGCAGGCGCCTCTCCGCGCTCAGAATCCGCCCGGCGTGTCCGGCGATCGTCAGGCGACGTTCTCGAAGGACGTCGCGCCGATTCTGCAGCGCGCGTGTCAGGACTGCCATCGGCCGGGCATGATGGCGCCGATGTCGCTG
>DASXIR010000104.1:0-11350 GCA_036497895.1 Vicinamibacterales bacterium
CTCGGCGATCAACCCGACACCCAGGCCGAGATGTTCACCGTCATCGGGCGGACCTACTCACGCATGGGTCTTCAGGCGCAGGCGCTGCCGCTGCTGCAGCAGGCGCTGACGATCGGCCGCCGCGCGTTTGGATCGGACAGCGTGCGCGTGGCGCAGAGCCTCAATGACCTCGGCGTCCTGGAGCGCGACCTGGGCAACCCCGAAGCGGCAGAGCCGCTGCTTCGCGAGAGCCTGGCCACGCGCAGACGGCTGCTCGGCCCCGACACCAACGATGTCGCGATCACGCTGGTGGAGCTTGGGCGCGTGCTTCGGGATCGTGGACACGGGGCGGAATCCGAAGCTCCGATTCGCGAGGCGCTGTCGATTCGCACCAGGATCTTCGGCGACGAGCACCGCGAAACCGCAACCAGCAAGAACGAACTCGGATTGCTGCTGCTCGACCGTGGCGACCTCGCCAGCGCCGAGCCGCTGTTGCGCCAGAACGTCGCGACCACCGAACGGACCCTCGGCGTGGATCATCCCAACGTCGCCTCAGCCAGGGCGAGCCTCGCCCAGCTGCTGATGGCGCAGGGCGATGCCGCGGGCGGCGAAGCGCTGCTGCGCCAGACGCTTGCCATCCAGCGACGGGTGTTTGGCGACGCGAACGCCGCCTACGCGATGACCCTCAACAATCTCGGAACGGCCATCGAGGTCCAGGGCCGGCTCGCGGATGCGCAGTCGCTGCTCGAGCAGGCGATCGCGATCGCGCGTCCTCAGCTTGGCGATCAGCATCCGCGAGTCGCGCTGATGATGCTGAACCTTGCGCGTGTCGAGATCGCGCGTGGTGCCGGCGCCGCGACCGAGCCGGCGCTCCGGCACGTGCTCGACGTCCGCGAACGGATCCTCGACGCGAGTGACTGGCGGATCGCGCAGGCAAAAAGCCTGCTCGGCGCGTCGCTGTTGGCGCAGGCGCGCTACGCGGAAGCCGAGCCGCTGATGGTTGCAGCTGCCAGCGGGCTCAAGCCGCTGCCGGGACCACAGGGCCGCGAGCTGGCCGCGGACCGCGCGAGGCTCGTCACGCTGTACCAGAAGCTGGGACGCTCGCCCGAAGCCGACGAGTACCGCTGACTGCCGGATTCGCCGTCGTGTCCGCCTTCAGTCGGACCTAAAAGCCGGCTAGAGCCGGCCACTTCAGCTAAATCACCTGAACACTGGCGTATAGTTTCCGGAACGTAGGTTCCGGAGGTCAGAATGAAACGTCTCATCGCCGGCGGCGCTGCGGCGTGCGCAATCGCCGCGTTCCTCTGTTCGTCATCGGGCATGGCCGCGGCGCCGGCAGCGACTGACCGGACGGAAATTCTCTGGGATCGTTTTGGCGTCGCCCACATCTTCGCCACCAGCCGCGACGACATGTTCCGCGCGCACGGCTGGGCGCAGATGGAGGCCCAGGCCAACCTGCTGCTGCATCTCTATGGCGAATCGCGCGGCCGCGCCGCCGAATACTGGGGCGGGGACGCCAACGTCAGCCGCGATCGCTGGCTGCAACTGAACGGCGTGCCGGAGCGCGCGCAGGCCTGGTATACCGCGCAGGATCCTGTGTTCCGCAATTACATGGATCAGTTCGCGCGCGGCATCAACGACTTTGCCGGGGCGCACCCCGAATCGATCAGCGTCGAGAATCGGATCGTGCTCCCGGTGTCGGGAGTGGACGTGGTCGGCCACGCGCTCCGCGTCGTGCACTACGCGTACATGGCGTCCGAAGAACGGATGCAGCGTGAGGTAAAAGCGTCGCTTCGCGCCGACTCCCAGCCGCCACAGAATTTCGAGGACGAGGAACTCACACCGGGTTCGAACACCTGGACGATTGGTCCGCCACGCTCGGCGAGCGGCAACGCGATGCTGCTGATCAACCCGCACCTCGCCTGGGGCAACACCTTCTACCGCTACATGGAAGTCCACGTCGTCGGCCCGAACTACGACCTGTACGGCGCGCCGCAAATCGGATTCCCAGTCGCCGTCGTCGGCTTCAACCCGCACGCCGGCTGGGGCCGCACTGTCAATACCATCGACACCGTGGATTTCTTCAAGCTGACAGTAAAGGACGGCGAGTACCTCTACGACGGCAAGCCGCGTCCGTTCGAACACGACAGCCGATCGATCAAGATCAAGCAGGCGGACGGCTCGTTCAAGACGGCAACCATCGACATTCGCCGCAGCATCCAGGGCCCCGTCGTCTACGACAAGGACGGCACCACGATCGCGATGCGGGTCGCGGGAATCGATCGGCCGAAGATGCTCGAGCAGTGGTTCAGGATGGGCGAGGCGCGGAATCTCGACGAGTTCAAGGACGCACTGCGGGTGATGTCGGTACCGATGTGGCACGCGAACTACGCCGACGATCAGGGTCACATCATGTTCGTGTTCGATGGCCTGGTCCCGAGGCGCAACGGCCACGATTACCAGTACTGGAACAAAGTCGTCCCGGGCGACACCTCCGAGACGATGTGGACCGATTACCTGTCGTTCGACGAACTACCCAAGTCGATCGATCCGCCGGCGGGTTTCAATCAGAACGCGAACGAGCCGCCGTGGCTCACGACCATCCCACAGCTCGATCGGACGAAATACGCGTCGTACGTGGCGCCGCCCGGCGACACCCTTCCGCAGATGCGCGTGCTCCGCTCGCTGCACATGATCACCGAGGATCCCAGGATCAGCTACGAGCAGTTGATCGCCAAGAAACACTCCACCCGGATGGAACTGGCGGACAAGGTACTCCCTGACCTGTTGAAGGCAGCGGCCGGCTGTGGCGGAACGCTTCCGCCATGCGTGGTGACGCCGGAAACGGTTCGCGTTCTGCAGCAATGGGATCACATGACGGATGTGGACAGCCGCGGCGGCGTGCTGTTCCAGATGTTCGTGGAGAACTACTTCACAGGTGCTGGCGGCATCGACCGAAAACTCCGCGTCAAGTACGACCCGGCGCATCCGCTCGAGTCGGCGTACGGACTGTCCGATCCGGCCGGTGCGCTCACCGCGCTCGCAGCGGTCGCCACCGAATGCGCGAAGCGCTACGGAGCGCTGGACGTCAAATGGGGCGATGTCTACCGATTCGCAAGCGGCAACGCGGACCTGCCGGGGAACGGCGGCGCCGGCGGATCCGGTCTGTTCCGCACCATCGCCTTCACTGAGAAGAAGGGCAACCGTTTCTACGCCGCCCACGGCGAAACGATCGTCTGCGCGGTCGAGTTCGGTAAGGCGCAGCAGGCGCAGTGCCTGCTTGGCTACGGCAACTCGAGCCAGGCCGGGTCGCCGCATCTCGAGGACCAGCTGCCGTTCATGGTGGAGAAGAAGCTGCACGCGGTGTGGCGCGACAAGAAGGACGTCGAGGCGAATCTCGAGAAGCGAGAGAGCCCGGTTCCCTAGCGCGAAGCCTCAGCCGAACGAGAAATCTTGTGACAGGCCGTCAGCCGGAGACCGTCGCCGCCTATGTGAACGCGATCCTGGTGCTGCTGGTGCCGGTTGGAGTGGCCGTCGCGGCCTCAATCGGGATGTGGTTCAGCCCTTCGAACGGAACCACGGTCCACGCGACGCCGCTGCCGGAGCGAATCCTCATCGGTGTGGCCGGAGTGGTGTTGTTCGTTGTTCTGTTTCTGCCGCTAGCGGCCATTGCCGGTTGGCGAACCTGGGTGCACGCGCGGCGGTATCTCAACTTCGAAGGCGGGGGATGGCAGGGCGTGCTTGAGGCCGGTCTGGTCGGCTTCTTCATCGCGATCTGGATGCTTCGCCGCGGCATCGCCACGCGGCCAGCCGACGCACCTCCCTACGTGATTGCCTACGGCGGTGGGGCGATCGTGATCGGGTTGACGATCGGCCTGATTCTGCGAACCGCAGCCGTCGTGACGCTCAAACTGACGTCACGGGGCGAACCGCAGGCCGCGGATCCACGTTCGCAGATCTGATCGGCCTGGAGGCCGGCTAAAAGTATGTCGGCTTTCAAGCGGACCAAAAGCCGGCCCGGACCCTGTTACAATTCCTGCCACCCGCACTACAAATGGTTTCCGCGCTTCTTGGATCGTTCGTCCTGGTGTCGATCGCCGCGACCGCGGCGCTGACGGTGTATCTCGTCGCGGTCCTGCGGCGATGGTTTGCCGCAATGCCGCACGGCTTTCTGGTGGCGCTCGTGTCAGCGTTCGTCGGTATCGGCGTGTTCGCGGTGTGGCTGAGCGGCGCGTGGGGCTATCAAGCGGCCTACCGCATCATCTTCAGCCAGGTCGTGCTCGATCTCAAAAACGTCGGTGACATCGTCGAACGGCAGATTCAGGCCGAACTCGACGAGGCGCTGCTGCAGCTGACACACCTTGCGAGCGAGGTCGCCGCCGACCAGTTGCAGAAACTGCCGACCGCCGAAATCGAACGAAACCTCCGTGAAGTCGCGCACATCGATACGCGCTTCGTGCAGTTGACGATGGTCGACGCTCAGGGCAAACGCCTGGGCACGTTCGGCACAGTGAACGGGTCGGCGCCATTGCCGCGGATCGGCGTCGCCTACTGCCTGGAAGGGAAAACGTTCGCGTCGGATCCCTACGTCTCCTCGGATTCGCAGCGCAGCGGTCACAGCGACCACGAACATGTGATGGACCTGTGCGTACCCATCACCCTGAACAACGCCGTGGTCGGCGGGATCGTCGCGCAGTTCGATATTCAGGACAATCTCGTCGACCTGTTGTCGTCGGCGACATTCAATCAGAGCGGCCGCGCGACCCTCGTCGGCAGCGATGGCCACGTGCTGGCAGACCCGAAAGCGGAGCGCCTCAACGCGGACCTCAGCCAGAGCGAAGCGGTTCGGGCCGGGCTCGGTGGCGCGTCCGGCTCGATCACGTCGAAAGCCGCCGGCGAACAGCAGTTCGTGTTCTACCGGCCGGTGCGAAATCCGGCGACGATCAATCCGAAGCCCTGGGCGCTCCTGACCGGCATCAACGCGGCGGAGGCGGTGGCGCCGCTGGACGCCTTGGCCACCCAGATTCTGTTGGGCATCCTGGGCCTGATGGCCGTCAGCCTGCTCGCGGCGTGGGCGATTTCATGGTCGATCACCCGGCCAGTCGCGGGACTCGTGGAATTCGCACGTCGGGTACAAGGTGGAGATCTGACGACGCAGGCACAGGTGCTCGGACGTGACGTGCACGGACAGCTGAGCGAAGCGCTCAACGCGATGGTCAAGGGATTACGCGAGCGCGATCGAGTGAAGGAAGTGTTCGGACGGTACGTCACGACGCAGGTCTCCGAGCAGGCGCTCAAGGGCGAGTTGAATCTCGGCGGCGAGCGCCGGCGGGTGACCATCCTCTTCTCCGACATCCGCAACTTCACGACGATGTCAGAGCAGCTGACGCCGGAAGAGACCGTATCGTTCCTGAACAACTACTTTTCAGAGATGGTGGACGCGGTCTTCGAATACGGCGGCATGCTCGACAAGTTCCTCGGCGACGGGTTGATGGCGGTGTTTGGTGCGACCGACGATCGAGCCAATCATGCCGAGCAAGCGGTGCGGGCGGCGCTGCGAATGAAGTCGTTGCTCGCGAAAATCAATGGCGAACGCGCGATGCGGGGCCTGCCCGCAACCGCGATCGGTGTCGGCATTCACACCGACGTCGTGATCGTTGGCAACATCGGCTCGGCCCGACGCCTCGAGTACACGGTGATCGGAGACGGGGTAAACACGGCGTCGCGACTGGAATCAATGAACAAGGAGCTCGGAACCACGATTCTCATCAGCGACGGTACCCACCAGGACGTTCAGGACCTGTTTGTCTGCCGGCCGATGCAGGAAGTGCATCTCAAGGGCAAGGCGAAGGCGCTCACCGCCTACGAAGTCGTCAGTATGGTCGGCACGGTGGTCGGCGTCTGAACGCGGGCTCTCGGTTACCTGGAGCAACTCGGAACTAGCAGGACACGCACTTGTGGTTGTTCTTGGCTCCGAGGCTCTCGAGCAGCTTGATGGTGTCCGGGTAGGGCTGAGTGCGCTGGACCGGCCCGTTGGCCATGTCCACCGTGGTCTGGCCGGCCCGGTTCACCACCTTGACATCCGCACCCTTCGAAACCAGGTACTGGATCATTTCGTTGTCGCCGCGGGAGGCGGCGTTGTGGACCGCGGTGTTGCCCTCGTGATCCTCGGCGTTGACGTCGGCGTGCAGTTCCTCGACCAGATACTTCACCGCAGCCATCATCCCGGTCGGCGCGAAGCGGTGCGCATTGGCCGCGAAACCTTCGCCGTATCCGACGCCGGCGGCCGCGACCAGCGGCGGCACGCCAGGACCGCCGGTCGGCACCGGCAGCTTCTTCGATACGTCGACCACCGGCGCTTCGCGGTCCACTTCCGTCCCTCGAGTTCTGCCCGCCGGCTTCATCGTCGGCAGGTCGGGGTCGGCGCCGTAGGAAAGCAGCAGCTTCATCGCCTCGATGTCGCTCGAATAGGCCGCGCGCCAGAACGGAGTCGCTCCGCCATCGTCGATCCGAAGCAGATCGAAGTTGTACTGGGTGAACCAGGTCTTGCGGTTGAGGCGAGCGTTCGGATCCGCCCCCTTGTCGAGCAGCAGCGTCATCATCTCGAGATACGCCGTCTTCTGCTGCAGCTGCGCCCGCGGCTGCGGATAAAACATCCGTGGCGCCCACTCGATGTTGAGGACCGCGTAGAGCGGGGTGACCCCGCCCGCGTTGGCGAGGGTCGGGTCGGCGCCGTGCTCGACCAGGTACTTCGCAATGTCGAACTGGCCATTGATCGACGCGATCAGCAGCGCGCTGACGCCGTCGGCGCTGACCTGGTTGATCGGCGCACCGCCTTCGACCAGCGCCTGCACCGAGCGCATCGCACCCTGCCGTGACGCGAAGTGCAGCGCGCTCATCCCGCCCTGCTTGCCGAGCAGCTCGTTGAAGGAGTAGCCGCGGGTGACGCCAGCGACGCCTTTGTCGGCGTTGGCCGGGGCCGGCGCCGGCTTGGTGCCGTTGACCGCGGCGCTCTTCGCATTCTGCGCGTCGCGAATCGAATTCTGCAGGAATTCTTCCGGAGCGACCACGCCCGAGAGGTCGGTGACTCTGGAGACGCGCGCGGCGTCGGCCTGATGCCTCAGCAGCTCGCGCACCGCGTCCACACGGTCGCGGGCAGCCGCGAACATCAGCGCGGTCTCGCCGTTCGCGGTGTCGGACGCGTTCAGGTCCGCCTTGTGCTCGATCAGCACCCGGACAGATTCCGCGCTGCCCGCGTCCGCGGCCAGCATCAACCCGGTGGCGCCGCTGGACGTCGTCGCATTGACCTTAGCGCCGTGATCGATGAGCGCCGCGATCACCTCGGCCTTGCCGGCCTTGGCGGCCAGGTGCAGCGGCGTATAGCCGCCGAGCCGGGTCGTGGCCTGCGCGTTGGCGCCGGCGTAGAGCAGCATCGCGGCGATTTCGGTGTTGCCGTTGACCGCTGCCCAGTGCAGCGCGGTCATGCCGTCGCCCTGCGACGCGTTGACGTCGCCGCCGCTGGCGAGCAGCGCTTTGAGCGCCTTGACGTCCTGGTGTTCGGCGGCAGCCGCCACCGGCGTGGCGGCTTCGTCTCCGCCAGGCGCGGCAGACATGGTCAGCGACGCGGTGGTGATGCAGACGGCCGCGACGAACGCGACGGCGAGTGTTCGTGTGCTCATGCGCTTCATCATCTGGCTACGTCGTTTTCAGGCTGTTCAGGTCCATCGGATTCGTGCTGTCGCCGAAGGTTTCGACGTTCACGCCGACCGCGTGCAGCCCGCCGAGCATGGCGTCGGCCATCGGCGTGCCGTCGGCGGCCTTGATGTGCATGTTTCCCTTGATGCGGCCGCCGGCATGGCCGGCGAAGAACAGCGGGCAGCGCTTGTGATTGTGGACGTTCGGATTGCCCATCGGCGATCCGTAGACGATCAGCGAGTTCTCGAGCAGGTTGCTGTCGCCGTCGGGCGTGTTCTTCATCTTCTCGAGTAGATACGGCACCAGGCTGACGTGGTACTTGTTGATCTTCGCGAAGTCGGTGATCCGATCCTCGCGATCGTTGTGGTGCGAGGCGATGTGGAAGCCCGTGGTTGCGCCGGCTTCCGTGAATACGCGGTTCGAGACGTCGCGACTGAGCTTGAGCGCGAACGCCCGGGTGATGTCGGCCTGGAACGCGATGACCTGCAGGTCGAACATCAGCTTCACGTGTTCGTCGTACGAATCGGGCACGCCGACCGGCGCCGACGGCAGGTGGCGCGGCTCGCCACTGCGGTTGGACGCCTCCACCTTCTGGATCCGCCGTTCGATCTCGCGGACGTCATCGAGATAGTCGTTGAGGCGCGCACTGTCGTTGACGCCGACGTTGCGCTTCAAGTCGTTGACCGAAGCGGTGACCCAGTCGAGGATGCTGGTGTCCTTGCGCCGGCGCTTCGCGCGCGCCTCCGGCGTCGCACCGATGCCGAACAGCTGATCGAACACCGCCCGCGGATCGCGAATCATCGGCAGCGGCTCGGTCGGCGATGCCCAGCTGATCGAGTCGGTGTAGGCGCAGGAGTAACCGTAGAAGCAGCCGCCGGCCTGATCCACGTTTTCGATGCACAGCTGCATCGACGGAATCGGCGTGTCCTGACCGAACTGCTTCGCGAACAGTTGATCGAGCGAGGTGCCGGCGTGGATGTCCGACCCCTGGGTCTGGTGCGGGTGCGCCTGGGTCAGGAACACCGCCGCCGATCGGAAGTGATCGCCGCCGATTTCGGGTGGCACGAACGCCTCGGCATTCCGGCAATCGGTGTTGCTGATCACCGTGAGGTAGTTGCGATACGGCTCGAGCGACGCCAGCGCGGTCGGGCTCAGATCGAACGCCGAGCCCGCGTCGGCCGGCGACCACATGTTCTTCTTCTGACCGAAGGCCGTGCTGCCCGCTGCGCCGTGCACCATCTCCATCGCAATGAGGCGCATTTTGGCGGAGCTTGCGGTGTCGCGCGCGAACGCGCCGGCCGGCACCATGGCGTCGAGCAGCGGCAACGCCAGCGTGACGCCGAGGCCTTTCAGCACCGTGCGGCGGTCGAGATGTTTACCTGTGATGAACATCGGGCTCCTGCTCCTACGGACGGCTCGCCGTGGTGGTTTCGACGACCTCAACTCCGCGTTTCTGGAACGCGGCGCTGTTGACGATGCCGAGAACGAACGACGAGAAATGATTGTCGGTGGCGCCGGCGCGCCGGACGATGGCGCGGATGGTGGACCAGTCGGTGGCTTCGACGCGGCGCCCGAGCGCGTAGACCATCAGGTTCTTGGTGAAGGTCTGCAGGAACACGTCCTGGTGCTTGAGCATCGCGGCGCGCAACCCGGCCGGACCGTTGACCCTGGTGCCCTCGTACATCACGCCTGCAGCGTCG
The DNA here is from genome assembly GCA_036497895.1 of Vicinamibacterales bacterium. Lineage (GTDB taxonomy): Bacteria > Acidobacteriota > Vicinamibacteria > Vicinamibacterales > CAVVIG01 > CAVQFC01. The sequence goes on from DASXIR010000104.1 coordinate 9,375, forward strand.
ACCGTCACTTCGTTGTCCTTGGTGCGCAGCTTGCCGGTGACGTCGAACACTTCGAGCGACAGGCCGATCGGATCGATGACGCGGTGACACGACTGGCACGCCGGATTCTTGCGGTGCTCTTCCATCCGCTCGCGCACCGACAGGCGCTTGCCGCCGGAGGAGGCGCTGGTCGCTTCGAGCAGCGGCACGTCGGGCGGCGGCGGCGGCGGCGGCGAATCGAGCATCACCTCCATGACCCATTTCCCGCGCATCACCGGCGAGGTCCGGTCGGCGACCGAGGTCAGCACCAGGATGCTGCCCTTGCCGAACAGCCCGCGGCGTTCGTCGGGAACGGTGACGCGCCGGAACTCCGGTCCGCTGACGTTGGGAATGCCGTAGTGCCGCGCGATACGCTCGTTGACGTACGAATAGTCCGCCGTCACCAGGTCGAGGACGCTGCGATCCTCGCGCACGATGCTGTCGAAGAACAGTTCGGTTTCCTTGACGAACGCTTCACCCAGCGTGTGGTCGAAGTAGGGGTAGAGCACGGCGTCTGGCAGCATGCCTTCGACGTCGTTGAGCCGCAGCCACTGCGCCGCAAAGCGGGTGGACAGCGCGCTGGCCTGCGGATCGGCCAGCATGCGCTTCACTTCCTTCTCGACGCCGCCGGGCGCCGAGAGGCGTCCCTGTTCGGCCGCCTTCAGCAGCTCCGCGTCGGGTCCGGTGCCCCACAGGAAGAATGACAGGCGCGACGCCAGCTCGAAGTCGCTGATCCGGGTCGGTGATCCGGCCCGCGCATTGAGCGCAACCGGTCGCGTTTCCTCGATGCGGAACACGAACTGCGGGCTGGCCAGCATCGCCTCGACCGCCGACGAGATGCCGGTTTCGAAGTTGCCTTCCTTGCGGCCGTCCGCGTAGAAGCGCATCAGGCCCTGGATGTCGCGCGCCGTCGGTGGACGGCGGAATGCCTGTGTCGAGAGGGTCTTGACGATCTGTGCCGCGCACGTCTCTTCCTCGCGCTCGCTGGTCGGCCGGCAGGTGAAGATCTTGCGCCGGCTCGGTGTGTCCGAGACGCCGGTGACCCGCTGCGGACCGATGATGCTGAGGTCCTTGAGGTGCGGCAGGGTGGTGACGCCGTAGGCCACGCCGATCTGCGTGTCGGCCAGCGTGTGGTCGACCGGCGCGACCAGGTCGTTCACCGGCCCTTCGAAATGCTGGATGAACGCGGCGGTGACGCGCTGCGGTCCAGCCGCCACGTGAATCGGCGGCGTGCGCAGCGTCAAGCTGGTCGTGACCTCGGCCATCTTCGGATCGATATCGAGCAGCGCTTTGCGCTCGCCGTTGATCGAGAGCTCGAGCTGTTCGCCAGGGGCCGGTCCGCCAAACAGGAAGCCGTCGGCGTTGCCGTGCAGATCGATGCGGTAGATGTAGTCGCCGTCGGCCGGGAAAGTGTGGACGATCGAAATGCCGCCGCGGGTGCCGAGCGGCGCGCCCTCGACGCGGGTCAACTGCGAAGACGTCTTCGGGACGCGGTAGTGAGCCTCGGCTGATTCAGCGTCCGGATCGCCGACTGCCAGCGCCGTCACCTTGCCCGCCGCGCGCAGGTAGCCTTCGAGCAGCGTCGCCGACAGCGCTTGCGAGTCGGCGACGTTGTCGAAGCCCTGGCTGATGGTGTCGGGCGGCAGGTAGGCGTTGACGTCGACGTCGATCGCGAGCAGGTCCTTCACCGCCCGCGCGTACTCGACGCGATTCAGGCGCTGGAACGATCGCGATCCGGGATTCGGATGCAGCGCGGCCGAGCGATCGATCCGTGTCTCGAGCGATTCGACCAGCCCGGAGAGCGCTGCTTCGTCGGGACGCCGAGCATTGGGCGGCGGCATCATGCCGGCGCGCAGCTTGTGGATCATCTTTTCGCTGACGACGAGGTTCTCGGTGCCTTTGGAGGCGTCGAAGCCGACCAGCGAGACGCCGCCGGCCTTGCCTTTCTCGCTGTGACA
>DASXIR010000105.1:0-1685 GCA_036497895.1 Vicinamibacterales bacterium
AATTTCCCGCGGTCCTGCGGAGTATTTCGCACGCCTCCGGCGGCGGCCGATCCGATGAAACCCCCGCTATCATGGGACGCCCGATGCCTTCTCCCCCCGGTTTCCTGCCCGACGACGAACCGGGCAGCTTGCTGCGCGCCATCGTCGAGTCATCGGATGACGCGATCATCGGCAAGGCGCTGGACGGTACGATCGTCAGCTGGAACGCGGCCGCGGAGCGGATGTACGGCTACAGCGCCGCCGACGCCATCGGGCGATCGATCAGCCTGATCATCCCCGAGGAGCATCAGCGCGAGTTTCGGCGTATCCTCGACGAAATTCGTGCGGGCCGGCGGGTCCCCTCGCACGAGACGGTCCGGCGCACTCGCGCTGGCCGGTTGCTGACGGTCTCGTTGACTGTCTCGCCCATTCTCGACGCCACTGGACGCATCCTCGGCGCGTCGGCGATTGCCCGCGATATCACCGAATCCAGGCGAATCCACGCGGCGTTCGATGCGAGCGAGGAACGGTATCGGTCGGTCGTGGACTCGGCGGTGGATGCGATCATCGTGATCGATCACCTGGGTTGCGTCGAATCGTTCAATGTCGCCGCCACTCGGCTCTTCGGGTTCTCTGCGGCGGAAGTCGTCGGACAGAACGTGAACATGCTGATGCCGGAGCCGTACCGTTCCGAACACGATCGGTACTTGAAGCGGCATCTTTCGACCGGTGAGCGCCACATCATCGGCATCGGCCGGGAGGTCACGGGACGCCGGAAGGACGGGTCGACGTTTCCGCTGCAGCTCTCCGTCGGAGAAATGACCATTGACGGCGAAAAGAAGTTCACCGGCATCCTGCACGACCTGACCGAGCGCGTACGGCTCGAGACGCAGTTACGTGAACAGGAGGCGTTGAAGCGACTCGGCGAGATGGCTGCCGTAGTCGCACACGAGGTCAAGAATCCGCTGACCGGGATCCGAGGCGCCGTGCAGATCATCGGCGGACGGCTGCCGTCGGGCAGCCGCGACGCCGAAGTGATCAAGGAGATCGTCGCCCGGATCGATGCGCTGAACGAGCTGATGAAGGATCTGCTGCTGTTTGCGCGACCGCCGCGGCCAAAGATCGCGTCGATCGAGCTGCACCCAGTTGTGCTGTCGGCGATCGATCTCGTGCGACAGGATCCCGCGGCACGCGGCGTGGGATTCGCCGTGACCGGCACGTCTGCGCCCGTGGCGGCAGATGCGGAGCTGCTGAAGTTGATCCTGCAGAACCTCCTCTTGAACGCCGTGCAGGCGATGAAGGGCAGCGGCGGCGTGCGCGTCGAGCTCGGATCCTCCGGGGACTGCGGCACTATTTCGGTCGTCGATTCAGGGCCTGGCATTCTTCCGGAGGTGCGCGAAAAGCTCTTCACCCCGTTTTTCACGACCAAGTCGCGTGGTACCGGACTTGGACTCTCCACCGCCAGGCGGTTTATGGAAGCCCAAAACGGTTCAATCGCATTGCTGTGCCCCGACGGCGGCGGCACGACGGTCCTGCTTCAGCTGCCGCTTCAGCCTCAACCCTAACGCGGTACGGCCCGCTTCTTGGATCGCCCTCGGTTCATGCGACCGAATAACGTCGTTTTTGCTCCGCCGATCGGAGATTTTTCCCATTGGCGTTGAATAGTTCGGACCCACGACTCCTGGTCCTCGTTGTCGATGACGAAC
>DASXIR010000106.1:0-16103 GCA_036497895.1 Vicinamibacterales bacterium
GACGGCGTTACCGTCGAGGGTATCGTCACCTATCCGATCGACTATCGAGCCGGGCAGAAGTATCCGCTCGCGGTCATGACGCACGGCGGACCGCAGGCCGCGGACAAGTACGGCATCGGTTCGATGGCCTACGAGATTCAAGTGCTGGCCGGCAAGGGTTATGTGAGTCTGCAGCCGAACTATCGAGGCAGCACCGGCTACGGCGACGCATTTCTGCGCGACATGGTCGGCCACTACTTCCAGAACGCCCATCTCGATGTGATGGCCGGCGTGGACGAGATGATTCATCGTGGCGTCGCCGATCCCGATCGCATGGTGAAAATGGGGTGGAGCGCGGGCGGCCACATGACGAACAAGATCGTCACCTTCACCGATCGTTTCAAGGCGGCTTCGAGCGGCGCCGGCGTCGCGCAATGGGTGTCGATGTACGCGCAGAGCGACATGCGCTATCCGCGGACGCCGTGGTTCGGCGGCACGCCCTGGCAGAAGAATGCGCCGATCGACGTGTACTGGAACAACTCGCCGTTGAAAGACGTGGCCAACGTGAAAACCCCGACGATCTTCTTCGTCGGTGAAAAGGATCCGCGCGTGCCGATGCCGCAGTCGATTGAAATGTATCGCGCGCTGAAAAGTAATAATGTCCCGACACACCTTTATGTCGCGCCGAGGGAACCGCATGGCTGGGGCGAGCTCCGCCACCAGCTGTACAAACTGAATGCCGAAATCGAGTGGTTTGAGACGTACGCGACCAAACGACCGTTCACGTGGGAGAAGGCGCCCGGCGACGAACGGAAAGACGTCAAGGCGACTACCGATCAGCAGTAGCGGCGCGGCGATGGCGTTCGAGCGGCTGACATGAGGGATTCCCGGCGCTTGGTGCAGTACGCCGGCGCGGCACTGATCGCGGCGTCGGTGTTGATGACGTCGTCGCGCGCCCAGACCCGCCGGCCGATGACGCTGGTGGACCTGGCCGAACTTCCCCGACTGCTCGCGCCGCAGCTGTCGCCCGATGGACGAACGCTCGCCTACTTCCTGAGCGCTCCCGACTGGAAGGCCGGCCGGCCGGTGTTTCATCTCTGGCGCAAGGCCGTCGATGGCGGAATCGCTAAACAACTGACCTTCAGCGAAGGCGGCGACATCCCGGCTCCAAACACGCTGCGTTGGTCGCCGGACGGGAGGACGCTGCTGTTCCTGCGCGAGGGCCAGGTCTGGCTACTGGCAGCCGACGGCGGCGAGCCGCGTCCGCTCACGCATCATGCGACCGGCGTCAGCGCGCCATCCTGGACCGTTGACGGCGCGGCGGTCTTTTTCATCGCGTCTGATCCGCGAACGTCTGAGGAGCGTGAGCGCGATCGCGTGAGCGGTGAGGTATACGCCTTCGACGAAGACACCAGGCCGCGGCAGCTCTGGAAGGTAACGGTCGCGATCGGCGCCGAGACAAAAATCACCACCGGCGACACTTCCGTGCTCGAGTACAGGTTATCGGCGGACGGGACGCGCATCGCACTGCAAAGGGCTCCGTCAACTGCGCTCGAAGACATCTATCGCGGCGAAGCGTGGGTAATGGACGCGGACGGCGGGCGCGCACACGCGGTCACGAGCAACGCGGTCGATGAACGGAGCCTGGCGCTCTCGCCTGACAATTCACAGCTGATGTTTCTCGCCGACGCCAACGCCCGCCTCGAGCCGTACTACAACACCAGGCTCTTCGTGGTCCCGGCCGGCGGCGGCGTTCCACAACTGCTGCTGCCCGATTTCCAGTACGCGATCGACGATGCGCTGTGGGCGGCGGATGGGGCGATCGTGGCGGTCGTCAACATGGGCGTCCACGCGGAGATTTTCCGCATCGATCCCAGGTCGCGAAGGGCGACGCAACTGACCGATGGCGAGCATTTCATCCCGGCGATTGGCGGCGGCTGGCAGGTCGTGCCGGAAGCTGGCAAGATTCTGGTGCAGCTCGACGAACCGACGCGATTCGGCGACGTGTGGACGCTGCCGATGACCGGCGCACCGGCGCCGCCGGTTCGGATCACGGCGGTCTTCGACACGATGGCCCGTGATGCCGCGCTGCCACGCCAGGAACGATTCGCGTGGAAAGGCACCGACGGTGTCCCGCTCGAAGGCGTGTTGTTCTATCCGATCGACTATCAGCCGGGCACGCGGTATCCGCTGGTCGTGCAGATGCATGGCGGACCGACGGATTCGGACAAATTCGGCGCCGGCACCGGCCTGCTGCAGAATTTCTTTCCAGTGCTGGCGGCGAAGGGATATCTCGTGCTGCGGCCGAACTATCGCGGCAGCTCCGGCTACTCCGACGAGTTCTACCGCGACCTGGTTGGTCATTATTTCGGGCATATGCAGGGCGACATCATGACCGGCGTGGACGAGCTGATTCGGAAGGGAATCGCTGATCCAGATCGGATGGTCCTGATGGGCTGGAGCGCGGGCGGGCACCTGGCGAACAAGCTGATCACGATGACCAATCGCTTCAAAGCTGCGTCCTCGGGTGCCGGGGTCGCCGATTGGATCTCGATGTACGGCCAAAGCGACATGCGGGCCAGCCGCGACGTGTGGTTCGGCGGCTCGCCCTGGCAGAAAAACGCACCGATCGATGTGTTCTGGAACCAGTCGCCCCTGAAAGCCGTGGCCAACGTCACGACGCCGACCCTGTTTTTCGTGGGCGAGAACGATCCCCGGGTGCCGCTGCCTCAATCGGTTGAGATGTATCGAGCGCTGACGGCCAATCATGTACCGACGCATCTTTATGTTGCCCCGCGCGAGGGTCATCAGTGGGGGGAGCTGCGCCACCTCATTTACAAGGCCAATGTCGAGCTGGAGTGGTTCGAACGCTACGCCCGCGGCCGCGCTTACGTGTGGGAAGAGGCTCCGTATTAGCGTTCCACGCGCCTCTTTTTTGGGGCGCCTTTGACTTCTCGTGAAAAGTTTCACAAAATAGATTCAGCGATCGCGAAACAAAAGGCGGTAAGCTCGGAAGGTTTTTCAGCCCGGCGGCGCGTTTTCTCGTCGGCATTCAGTCCGACGTTACGCGGTTCTCTCGCTTTTCACGTAGCCGACCGATGTCGCAGATCTTTCATCGCAGCGCCAACACGATTGCTCGGGTCAGCATCTTTGGTGCAGTGTTTTTCGTCGCGGGCCTGCTGGGCCTGCTGGCCGAGGTCAACCGCTCGCCCTGGATGACCGACGCTCGGACCGCGCGCGAGCAGCCGATCCAGTTCAGCCACGAGCGCCACGTCGCCGGCAACGGCATCGATTGTCGCTATTGCCACACCTCGGTCGAGGACTCGTCGTTCGCAGGAATTCCGCCGACCAAGACGTGCATGAACTGCCATTCGGAGATCTTCTCCAACAGCCCATTTCTCGAGCCGGTGCGCGACAGCTTCCGGACCGGCACATCGATTCAATGGACCCGTGTGCACGATCTGCCCGACTTCGTTTACTTCAACCACAGCATCCACGTGAACAAGGGCGTCGGCTGCACCACGTGCCACGGTCAGGTGGACCGCATGCCGCTCATGTACCAGCAGAACTCGCTCCAGATGGAATGGTGCCTCGACTGCCACCGCAACCCCGAGAAGTACGTCCGGCCGCGAAGCGCCGTGTTCAGCGTTGACTACCAGGCGCCTGAGGACCAGGAGGCCCTCGGCCAGAAGCTGGTCGCGGAATACCAGATTCAGAAGCTCACCAGCTGCTCGACGTGTCACCGATGAATAGCGAACTGCGCCGGGCGTTGTCGCGCGGGATTGCGGGCTCAGAAGAGCGCGGCCAGTCCTCCAGCCCGAGGACCAAAGACACGTTCTGGCGGACGCTCGACGAGCAGGCCGAAGACCCGGCGTTCCAGGAGCATCTCTACAACGAGTTCCCGTCGGAAATCGAAGCGATCACCGACCCGGTCGCGCGGCGTTCGTTCCTGAAGTTGATGGGCGCGTCGATCGCGCTGGCCGGCGTCACCGCCTGCACCAAGCAGCCGGCGGAAAAGATCGTCCCGTACGTGAAGCAGCCCGAGGAGTTGATCCCGGGCAAGCCGCTGTTCTACGCGACCGCGATGACGCTTGGGGGCGTCGCCACCGGTCTGCTGGTCGAGAGCCACGAAGGCCGGCCTACCAAGATCGAGGGCAACCCGCTGCACCCCGGCAGCCGCGGCGCCACCGACGTCTTCGCGCAGGCGGCGGTGCTTGGCCTCTACGATCCCGATCGCGCCCAGACGCTGACCAACATCGGCGACATCAGGCCGTGGGCGGCGTTCATCGGCGCGATGCGGGCGGCGCTGACCGCGCAGCAGGCGCTCAAAGGCGCTGGACTGCGAATCCTGACCGAGTCGGTCAGTTCGCCGACGCTGGCCGCCCAGATTCGTGACGTGCTGGCCCGGTATCCGTCCGCGAAGTGGCATCAGTGGGATCCGGCCAGCCGCGACAATGCGCGCGGCGGCGCGAAGCTCGCGTTCGGCGAGTACGTCGAGGCGCGCTACGACTTCAGCCAGGCGGACGTCATCCTGTCGCTCGATGCCGACTTCCTGTCGAGCGGTCCGGGCGCGCTGGCGTATGCGCGGCAGTTCGCGGCGCGCCGGAATCCGCAGGACGCCGAGCGGATGAACCGGCTCTACGCGCTCGAGAGCATGCCCTCGTCCACGGGGGCCAAAGCCGACCATCGCCTGCCGCTCAAGCCGAGCCAGATCGAAGGTGCGGCGCGCGCGGTCGTGGCCGGACTGCGCGGCAGCGCCGGGGACGATTCAGGTCTTGGCCCGGCGGAACAGAAATGGATTACCGCGCTCGCGAAGGACCTGAGCGCCCATCGTGGTCGCAGCCTTGTCATCGCCGGCGACCAGCAGCCGCCGGCCGTCCACATGCTCGCGCACGTCATCAACCAGGATCTCGGCAACGAGGGCAGAACAGTCGTCTATACCCAGACGGTCGAAGCCGAGCCGACCAGCCAGGTCGAGTCGCTGCGTGCGCTCGTCGCCGACATGAACGCCGGCAAGGTCGATGTCCTGCTGATTCTCGGCGGCAATCCGGTTTACACGGCGCCGGTGGACCTGGCTTTCTCGGCAGCGCTCGACAAGGTGCAGCTCCGTGCGCACCTCAGTCTCTACAGCGACGAAACCTCGCAGCGATGCCAGTGGCAGATTCCCGAGGCGCACTTCCTCGAGTCGTGGAGCGACGCGCGCGCGTTCGACGGCACGGTCTCGATCGTGCAGCCGCTGATCGCCCCGCTCTATGACGGCAAGTCCATCCACGAAGTGATGGCAACACTCGGCGATCGGCCCGAACGTTCGGCCTATGAGATCGTCCGCGACCACTGGAAGATCGGGAAAGACGACTCGGCGTGGCGGCGCTGGCTGCACGACGGCGTGATGCCGAACACCGCTTTTGGCGCGAAGGCCGTTCGTTTTCAGCCCAATCTGCAACACACGACGCCGCGACCCGAGCCCGGCATCGAGGTGTCGTTCCGCAACGATCCGTCAGTCCTCGACGGACGCTTTGCGAACAACGGCTGGCTGCAGGAACTGCCCAAGCCGATCACGCGCCTGACCTGGGACAACGCCGTACTGGTCAGCCCCGCGACTGCTGCGCGGCTGCAAAGCCGTGAACGCCCGGCCACGACCGGTGGCGAACACGGCAACATCATCAGCGACGTCGTCGATCTGAAGTACCGCGGACGCATCGTGCGCGGCACGATGTTCACGGTGGCGGGTCACCCGGACGATTGCGCGACCGTCCACCTCGGTTACGGCCGCACCCGCGGCGGACATCTCGCCAACGGCGCCGGTTTCAACGCCTCCTCGATCCGCACCTCGGACGCTCTCGGCTTCGGCGGCGGCGCTGAAATCGCGCTGACCGGTCAGAAGGCGTCGCTCGCCTGCGTCCAGTACCACCATCTGATGGAAGGCCGCGGGATGGTACGGGCGGTGACGCGCGAAGAATACGTCAACGATCCCAAATCGATTCGCGAAGGCGACGAGACGCCGCCGAGGATCATCACGCTGTACCCCGACATGCCCTACCAGGGCTACAAGTGGGGCATGGCGATCGACATCAATTCCTGCATCGGCTGCAACGCGTGCGTGGTCGGCTGCCAGGCCGAGAACAACATCCCGGTGATCGGAAAAGATCAGGTGATGCGCGGCCGCGAGATGCACTGGCTGCGGATCGATACCTACTACCGCGGTGCGGTCGACAATCCGGAAACCTTCTTTCAGCCCGTGCCCTGCATGCAATGCGAGAACGCACCGTGCGAGGTGGTGTGCCCCGTGGGCGCCACGTCGCACAGCGCGGAAGGGTTGAACGACATGGTCTACAACCGCTGTGTCGGCACCCGTTATTGCTCGGACAACTGCCCCTACAAGGTGCGACGCTTCAACTTCCTGCTGTATCAGGATTGGGACACGCCGAGTCTCAAGCTCGGGCGCAATCCGGACGTCACCGTTCGCAGCCGCGGCGTGATGGAGAAGTGCACCTACTGCGTGCAGCGCATCAACGCGGCGAAGATTGATTCGGAAAAGGGCAACCGCGCCGTCAAGGATGGCGAGATCAAGACCGCTTGCGAGCAGGCCTGCCCTGCGGACGCGATCGTCTTTGGCAACCTCAACGATCCGTCCAGTCGCGTCTCGAAGCTGAAGGCCGAGGTGCGCAACTACGAGCTGCTCGGCGAATTGAACACGCGTCCCCGTACGACGTATCTGGGCGCCGTCCGCAACGTCAACCCGGAGCTGGGTGAATAGGCATGGCCGAGCCGACCTCATCACAGTCTCAGGTCATCGCACCGGGCCACACCTTCGGCACGGTGACCGATCAGATCAGCGCGATCGTCCTCACCCGCAAGACGTCGATGGGCTGGTACGCCGGCTTCAGCGTGGCGCTGTTCTTCACGCTGGTGCTGCTGGTGTCGCTCACCAACCTGGTGATCACCGGCATCGGCATCTGGGGCAACAACATCCCGGTCGGCTGGGCCTTCGACATCACCAATTTCGTGTGGTGGATCGGTATCGGCCACGCCGGCACGCTGATCTCGGCGGTGCTGCTGCTGCTGAAGCAGTCGTGGCGCACGTCGATTAACCGGTTCGCAGAGGCGATGACGCTGTTCGCTGTTTCCTGCGCCGGCATTTTCCCGCTGTTCCACACCGGCCGCCCGTGGCTCGCCTACTGGCTCTTCCCGTACCCGAACACCATGAACATCTGGCCGCAGTTCCGCAGCCCGCTGATCTGGGACGTGTTCGCGGTCTCGACCTACGCGACGGTGTCGGCGTTGTTCTGGTTCGTCGGCCTGATTCCGGACCTTGCGACGCTGCGCGATCGATCGCAGTCGAAGGTCGGCCGCTTCATTTACGGACTGCTGGCGATGGGCTGGCGCGGATCGGCGCATCACTGGCATCAATACGAGACGGCGTACCTGCTGCTCGCCGGACTCGCGACGCCTTTGGTCGTCTCGGTGCACACCGTGGTCAGCTTCGACTTCGCGGTGTCGATTCTGCCGGGCTGGCACACCACGATTTTCCCGCCCTACTTCGTCGCCGGCGCGATCTACTCCGGGTTCGCGATGGTGATGACGCTGGCGATTCCGATCCGCGCCGTCTACAAGCTCGAAGACTTCATCACCATGCGGCATCTGCAGAACATGGCGAAGGTGATGCTCGTGACCGGGTTGATCGTGGCCTACGGCTATCTCACCGAGGCGTTCATCGCCTGGTACAGCGCCGACAAGTACGAAGGCTTCGTGCCGCTGAACCGCCTGACCGGTCCGTACGCGGTTGCCTACTGGTCGTTGATCCTCTGCAACATCATCATCCCGCAGCTGTTGTGGCTGAAGAAGGTGCGGCTCAACGTGCCGCTGCTCTTCATCATCTCGATCATCGTCAACGTCGGAATGTGGCTCGAGCGCTTCGTGATCATCGTCACCAGCCTGCACCGCGACTTCCTGCCCTCTTCCTGGGGCATGTACTCGCCGACGTTCTGGGACTGGTCGACGTTCATGGGCACCATCGGGTTGTTCCTGACGCTGCTGTTCCTGTTCGTACGCTTCCTGCCGATGATTTCGATCGCCGAGATGCGGGCGATGCTGCCAGAAGCGAAGGTGAACGAGTGAAGCGCCCGCCGCTCGTTCACGGCCTGTTGGCGGAGTTCGACGACCCGACCTCGCTGGTCGAGGCGACCGAGCGCGCCCATCACGAGGGCTACCGCTGCATGGACGCCTACTCGCCGTATCCGATCGAAGAGCTGCACCATGCGCTCGGGTCGCCGAAGAGCCGGCTGCCGCTGATCGTGCTGATCGGCGGCATCCTGGGCCTGCTTGGCGGTCTGTGGCTCGAATACTGGGTGTCGGCGATTACCTATCCGCTGAACATCGGCGGCAAGCCATTCGCGAGCTGGCCGGCGTTCATCCCGGTCGCCTTCGAGTGCACGATTCTCGGTGCGGCGCTGTCGTGCGTGTTCGGCATGCTGGCGTTGAACGGCCTGCCGATGCCGTATCACCCCGTGTTCAACGTGCCCCGCTTCGCACTGGCCAGCCGCAATCGGTTTTTTCTGTGCATCGAATCGAGCGATCCGAGGTTCGATATCGACCGCACGCGCCATTTCCTCGAGACTCTGAACCCGCGGGAGGTATCGACCGTTGCGGACTGAGCCTGGGAGCGGACAAGAGGCACAGAGAGCGATGACCACAGCGGCACAGGGCCACAGAGGACGTCTCTCTCTTCGGATCCGAGAGAATCAAAAGGATCTCCGTGGCTCCGTGTCTCCGTGGTTGATTCGTCTCGGTGTGCTCGTGTTCGTTGCAGCCTCCGCCGCAGCCTGCCGGCAGGACATGCACGATCAGCCGAAGTACATCCCGCTGCGCGAGTCGACGTTCTTCCGGGACGATCGGTCGGCGCGGCCGCTGGTCGAAGGCACGGTCGCCCGCGGTCAACTGCACGACGATGAGCTGCTGTACACCGGCAAGGTGCAGGGCGAGGACTCGCCGGTGTTTCCGTTTGCGGTGGATGCACCGGTCATGGCCCGAGGACAGGAACGCTTCAACATCTACTGCGCGCCGTGCCACGGCCGCACCGGACAGGGCGACGGGATGATCGTGCGCCGCGGTTATCGCCGGCCGCCGTCGCTGCACCAGGACCGGCTGCGCGATGCCCCGGCGGGTCATTTCTTCGACGTGATCACCAACGGTTTCGGCGCGATGCCGGACTACGCCGCACAGGTGCGGGCCGAAGATCGCTGGGCGATCGTCGCCTACGTCCGCGCCTTGCAATTGAGCGAGCACGCGGCGCTGGCGGACGTGCCGGCCGCGGATCGGAACAAAGTGCAATGACGCCGCAGCTGACGCAAACGGCGGACGTCGCGATCCCGGAGCTGAAGGGCCTGCAGGGTCGCCTGTTGGTGGCCGGCGCGGTCGGTGCAGTCGTGTCGATCGCCGGGTGGTTCATCGACCCGACGCAGTTCTACCAGTCCTACCTGATGGCCTACATGCTCTGCCTCGGGGTGACGCTCGGCTGCCTGGCACTCGGCATGATTCACCAGTTGTCGGGTGGCGCGTGGGGCGTCCTGATCCGGCGTCCCATTGGCGCGGCGGCGCGCGTGATCCCGATCATGACGGTGCTGTTCCTCCCGATCGTGCTCGGGATGTCGCACCTCTACTCCTGGACCAGCGCCGACCTGGTAGCGCACGACGAAGCGCTGCAGCACAAACACCTGTATCTGAACGTGCCGTTCTTCCTGATTCGGGCGGCATTTTATTTTCTGGTGTGGAACGGGCTCTCGTACTTCCTGAACACCTGGTCACTCGAACAGGACAAGAATCCCGATCCGAAACTGGCGTTGCGGATGCAGCAGCTCAGCGGCTTCGGGTTGCTGGCGTACGGCTTGACGATCACGTTCGCCTCGTTCGACTGGCTGATGTCAATCGAGCCGCACTGGTTCTCGACCATCTACGGCATGCTGATTATCGGCGGGCAGGGACTGTCCGCGCTGGCATTCCTGATTGTCGTGATGGTCTGGCTCAGCCGCCGCGCGCCGATCGACGCCATCGTCGTTCCGCAGCACTTTCACGACCTCGGCAACCTGACGCTCGCGTTCGTGATGCTGTGGGCCTACTTCTCGTTCTCGCAGTACCTGCTCATCTGGTCCGGCAACCTGCCGGTTGAGATCGCCTGGTACCTGCACCGGCTGCAGACCGGGTGGCGCTTCGTCGGCGTGACGCTGGTGATTTTTCACTTCGTGGTCCCGTTTCTCGTGCTGCTGTCGCGCACGGTCAAGCGCGAAGGTGCGTTGCTGGTCAACGTCGCCATCGGCATCCTGATCGTCAGGCTGGTCGATCTGTTCTGGCTGATCGCGCCGGAATTTCACCAGCACGGCGTGTCGGTCAGCTGGCTCGACGTCGTGTTGCCGTTGACGCTGGGATCGCTCTGGCTCGGCTGCTTCGTGTGGCAACTGCGCGGCCGTGCGATTCTTCCGGTGCACGACCCGGAGTTCGAAGCAACACTCGGCGCGATCATCGAACGCGGCGCGCCGCCAAGGACGGCTCACTGATATGTCGGACGCCATCGAATCGCACGGGGCCGAGGACGCGCCCGCCGCGGATCACCACGAGACGAGCGATGTCGACGTCAACGCCGTCTTCAAGTTCGGCGTCGGTCTCGTCGTCACCGTCGTGGTCGTCGGCGTCATCGTGTTCGGCCTGTTCAGGACGCTCGACCGGAGCACGACCCACGGAGAAGTCATCGACTATCCGCTCGCGGTCGGACAGGAGAACCGGCTGCCGCCCGAGCCGCGCCTGCAGACGAACCCACGCGAAGACTTGCGCGAACTGCGAGTCAAGGAAGAGGAATTGCTCAAGTCTTACGGCTGGGTGGACAAGAACGCCGGCGTCGTCCGCATTCCGATTGACGATGCGATCAAGCTGACGCTGGAGCGGGGGCTGCCGGTGCGCCGGCAGGCGGCCAAGCCATGAGCCTGAAAGCACTGTGCTTCATGGCGCTGGTGTCGCTGGTGTTGAGCCCGGCGCAGGCGGCAGCGCAGATGGCAGGTGGACCCGCGACCGCAGGTTACAAACGCGAGCCCGGGATGGTGTCGTCTGCGGTGCCCGCCGCGCTCCGGGAAATCGGCTTCGACCAGAACCTCGACCAGCACGTGCCGCTCGACACGACATGGCGCGACGAGAGTGGTCGAACGGTGCGCCTCGGCGACTACTTCGGCAGGCGGCCGGTGATCCTGCTGTTCGCGTACTACGACTGCCCGATGCTCTGCACGCAGGTGATTAACGGGCTCTCGAGCGCGCTCGGAGTGCTGTCGCTCAAGCCGGGGCAGGATTTCGAAATCGTCACGGTGAGCTTCAACCCGAAGGACACTCCGGAGACCGCCAGCGCGAAGAAGGCGGTGTATATCGAGCGCTACAAGCAGCCGAATGCCGGCGCGTCGTGGCACTTTCTGACCGGCGATCAGTCCTCGATCGATCGGCTCACTGAAGCTGCGGGATTCCGCTACGTCTGGGACAAGGACACGCAACAGTTCGCGCACCCCACCGGCGTCATCGTCCTCACCGAGGACGGACGGCTGGCGCGTTACCTGTTCGGCATCGAGTATGGGCCGCGCGATCTCCGCTACGCGCTGGTCGAGGCCTCAGAAGGCCGGGTCGGCACACCGGTCGATGCGCTGCTGCTCTATTGTTTTCATTACGATCCGACCACCGGCCGCTACGGCGTCGCCATCATGCGCACGGTGCGCCTGGCGGGCGCCGTGACCGTACTCGCGATCGGCTCGTTCATCGTAATCATGGTTCGCAAGGAGCGGCAGCAGGCGGCCCGACGGCTGACGCACTCCGCTCGAGGCAACGCCTAGGTTATGTGGTCCGGCTCTCCGCTCTTTCCCGAACAAGCCTCGACGATGGCCAGTCGAGTGGACGCGTTGTATTTTTTTCTGCTCGCGGTCTCGGTGTTCTTTTCGCTGCTCATCGCCGGCCTGATCGTCTTCTACGCCATCAAGTACCACCGCAAGCACGAGGACAGCGTCGGCGAGAACTTCCACGGCGGCATGGCGCTCGAGATCGCCTGGACGGTGATCCCGTTCCTCATCACCATCGTGATCTTCGTCTGGAGCGCGAGCGTCTTCTTCGCGATGTCGCGTCCACCGGACGAAACGCTGAACATCTACGTGGTCGGCAAGCAGTGGATGTGGAAGTTCCAGCACCTCGACGGTCAGCGTGAAATCAACGAACTGCACGTTCCGCTCGGGCGTCCGGTCAAGCTGATCATGACGTCCGAGGACGTCATCCACGACGTGTTCGTGCCGGCATTTCGCGTCAAGGCCGACGTCCTGCCCGGGCGCTACACCACCATCTGGTTCGAGCCGACCAAACCGGGGCGCTACCACCTGTTCTGCGCCGAGTATTGCGGCACGCGTCATTCCGGGATGACCGGCGAAGTGATCGTGATGGAGCCGAGCGAATTCCAGACCTGGCTGAGCGGCGGCGCGCAGCAGGGTTCGCTCGCCTCGGCGGGCGGCAAGTTATTCAACGACCTGGCGTGCAATACCTGCCATCGGCCCGACGCGCAGGGCCGCGGGCCCGTTCTCGAAGGCCTGTTCGGCAAGACGGTCACGCTGCAGAACGGCGAAACGATGACCGTGGACGAAGCCTACGTCCGCGAATCGATCCTGCAGCCGGCCGCGAAGGTCACCGCCGGCTTCCAGCCAATCATGCCGACGTTCCAGGGGCTGGTCACCGAAGAACAACTGCTCGAATTGATCGAATACGTGAAATCTCTGAGGGCACTGCCGCAGGTGCAAACTCCTTAACATGGCTACCCTGCTTCTTCCACCACGGCACTATCTCAACGACGGTTACGGCATCAAGTCGTGGCTGCTGACGCGCGATCACAAGCGGATCGGCCTGCTCTACCTGGCCGCGATCACGCTGTTCTTCTTTGTCGGCGGCGCAATGGCGGTGCTGATCCGCCTCGAGCTCGCCACCCCGGTCGGCGATCTGGTGTCGGACGAGACCTATAACAAGCTCTTCACCATGCACGGCGTGATGATGGTGTTCTTCTTCCTCATCCCGTCGATTCCGGCGACGCTCGGCAACTTCCTGATTCCGATCATGATCGGCGCGAAGGACCTGGCGTTTCCGAAGCTGAACCTCGCCAGCTGGTACATCTACATTTGCGGCGGACTGTTCACGCTGTACGCGCTGGTGGCCGGCGGGGTAGACACCGGCTGGACCTTCTACACGCCGTTCAGCACGGTCTCGTCCACGACCAACGTGATTCCGACCGCTCTCGGCATCTTCGTCACCGGATTCTCGTCAATCCTCACCGGCTTCAACTTCATCGTCACCATTCATCGGATGCGCGCCCCGGGCCTGACCTGGTTCCGCATGCCGCTGTTTCTCTGGTCGATGTACGCCACCAGCCTGATCATGGTGCTCGGCACGCCAGTACTGGCGGTCACGATCCTGCTGGTGGCGCTCGAGCGGCTGTTCCATTTCGGCTTCTTCGATCCGGCGGTCGGCGGCGACCCGGTGCTGTTCCAGCACCTGTTCTGGTTCTACTCGCACCCGGCGGTCTACATCATGATCCTGCCGGCGATGGGCTGCATCAGCGAGCTGGTCGCCGCGTTCTGCCGCAAGCAGATCTTCGGCTACAGCTTCGTGGCGTTCGCCAGCGTCGGGATCGCCGTACTGGGCTTCCTGGTATGGGGCCATCACATGTTCGTCGCCGGCGAATCGGTCTTCGCGTCGATGATCTTCTCGGCGTTGAGTTTCCTGGTGGCAATTCCGTCCGCGGTCAAGGTCTTCAACTGGACCGCGACAATGTACAAAGGATCGATTTCGTGGCAGACGCCGATGCTCTACGCCGTCGGCTTCATCGGGCTGTTCACGATCGGCGGCCTGACCGGCCTGTTCCTGGCGTCGGTCGGCCTCGACATCCACGTCACCGACACCTATTTCATCATCGCCCACTTCCACTACATCATGGTCGGCGGCGCGCTCATGGGATATCTCGGCGGCCTCCACTACTGGTGGCCGAAAATCAGCGGCCGCATGTACCCGGAATTCCTCGCCAAGCTGAGCGCCGGCATCATTTTCCTCGGCTTCAACCTGACGTTCTTTCCGCAGTTCATCCTCGGCTACCTTGGCATGCCGCGGCGCTATCACGCGTATCCGCCTGAATTTCAGGTGCTGAACGTGTTGTCGTCCGCCGGCGCCTCGATTCTCGGAGTCGGCTACCTGATCCCCATGCTCTACCTGATGTGGTCGCTGCGCTACGGCAGGATCGCCGGCTCGAATCCATGGGGCGCGGTCGGTCTCGAGTGGACCACCACGTCGCCGCCACCGACCGAGAACTTCGCGGTCACGCCGATCGTCACCTGGGATGCCTATGAGTACGGGACGCAGGTAAAGGATCATGTTGCCTGAAGCGACCCACGACCAACATCACCCCGCGCTCGCGCACCAGTTCGACAGCCTGGCGGCGCAGAGCGAGGCGACGACGCTCGGAATGTGGGTGTTCCTGGCGACGGAAGTCCTGTTTTTCGGCGGGCTGTTCGCCTGCTACGCGGTCTACCGCATGTGGTATCCGGAGGCATTTGCCGCGGCCAGCCGGTCGATCGACATCACCCTCGGCGCCACCAACACAGTGGTTCTGATCACCAGCAGCCTGACCATGGCGCTGGCCGTCCACGCGGCCCAGACCGGCAAGCGCACACTGCTGATGACCTTCCTCGTGATCACCATGCTGCTTGGCGTCGTGTTCCTTGGCATCAAAAGCGTGGAGTACTACCAGAAGTTCACCGAACACCACATCCCGGGCCCGAACTTCAGTTTTGAGGACGGCAAGTTCAACCGGCACGCGCAGTTGTTCTTCTCGCTCTACTTCGCGATGACGTGGCTGCACGCCGCACACATGATCATCGGCCTTGGCATCATGCTGACGATGCTGTGGTGGTCGTGGCGGGGCATCATCACGCCGGAGTATTACAGCCCGATCGAAATCAGCGGGCTCTACTGGCACTTCGTCGATATCGTCTGGATTTTCCTGTTTCCGCTGCTGTACCTGATCGGCCGGCACGCACACTGAACGCTGATGTCTTCACACGCTCACGTCATGCCGCTGCGCATCTACTACACGATCTTCGCGATCCTGATGTTCTGCACCTACCTGACGGTGCAGATGGCGTTTCTGGATCTCGGGGAGTGGAACACGTTCGCGGCGCTGGCCATTGCCATCTTCAAGGCCACCCTGGTCGTGCTGTTTTTCATGCACGTGAAGTACAGCCCGAAACTGACCTGGGCGGTCGTCATCGGCAGCGTGTTCTGGCTCGGGATACTGCTCGCGTTCACGATGACCGACTACCTGACCCGCGGCTGGCGCACCTACGGCTGAAACGCGTCGACGGTTTCAGTGATTCAACCGCAGTAGATCCGGATCCCATCCGCCGCGCTGCGCGCCGGCGGCGTAGGCACTGCGCGCGAACGCAAGCAGCGCATCGCTCGGCGAGGCCGCTGTCCGCACATCCTCGTAGTTCAGCAGAAATTCCTTGAAGTCAGTGCCGTAGAACGCCGCCGCCGGCTGCAGTCTCACGGACGCGAAGCCCTCCGGCTCGGGCGCCGCGTACGCGTAGAACGCCGCGTCGGACATGCCGGCGGTCCCCGGCCAGAAACCGACGCTGATCACTTCGTGAGAGTAGGCTTCGCGCGTCATCGCGTCCGCGCCCTCCCGAGGCGGCGCCTTGCGACCGTTGAAGCGCGTCACCGCGAGATCGAAACTGCCCCAGAAAAAGTGCACCGGGCTCGATTTGCCGATGAACTCGCCGCGGAACTGTTCGAGCGCCGCATGGACGTTGAGCATCGCCCGCCACCAGCGTTCGACCGCCGAACGATCGTAGGAGTGGTGCGCGGTATCCAGGTCGAAACGAACCGGCGACAACACCTCGACCGGCATCGGCCAGATTTGCACCTCGATCCCCATGTCGCGTAGCAGCTGCATCAATTTCGCGTAGAAATCGGCGACGCTTTGAGGTTCGAGCGGCAGCGACTGCGACGACCCGCCGCTGGTCTCGACGACCAGCCGGTGATCGACAAAGTCGAATGCGATTTCACAGCAGCCTCCG
>DASXIR010000107.1:0-8930 GCA_036497895.1 Vicinamibacterales bacterium
GGACTGCTCGACACGCTCGGTATCGCGACAATCGACTTCACGGTCCTGACCCACTACCACATCGATCACATGGGCGGACTGATTGAGGTACTCAATGCGGGACGAGTCGCCGGCACCTCTTTCGACAACGGTGACGGCGCCGGCGTCCAGCCGCCCGGCACCTCCACGTCCTCGAGCAGCACACGCGGCACGTATCTGAATTACGTCACCGCCACCGGACATTCCGGCGTCACCAGGCGCACCGTGGTAGCAGGCGCGATTCCAGACGGGTTCCTGGATTTGGGCGGCGGCATGCGCGCGACGTTCATGGCGGCGGGTGGACGATTCCTGAGCGGTGGCAGCGTCGCCATCACCAACGAGGATCTGAATTCCGAGAGCATCAGCACGCTCGTCGAATACAACTCGTTCGACTATCTCGTCTCCGGCGACATGACCGGCGGCGGCAGCACCTCGACCGCAAAGACACCCGACGTGGAAACCTACGTGGCCCAGATGGTCGGCGACGTTGACGTCGTGCAGCTGGATCACCACGGCAGCACCACCGCGAACAATCAGGTCTTCCTCAGCGCCTTGAAGGCCGAAGTGGCGTTCGCGCAGACCGGCGAGACCAACACGTTCGGCCATCCCAATCGCGAAACCGCAAACAAATATCTCAATACGCCGGACACCGCCGGCCACAGCTTCCTCGGCACCGGTGTCGCAGTTCCGCCCGGGGTCGGACCGGTGTTCTACCAGAACGAGGCCAGTCCCGCCGGTGACGAGCGTGTCACCCAGCAGGGATACACCGGCGCAGCGGCCGGGAACGCCGGCCATGGCACGGTGCTGCTGACGACCGACGGCTCGACTACCTACACGATGTCGAGCTTCGACGATGGCGGCGCGCGGATCAATCCAGCGCTGCACACCTACGCGGTGGACGGCGTGTCGCCGGGGATCACCACCGACTTCAAACCGACGGTGATTGCGCAGATCGCGCCGGTGCTGCCTCGCGCCAACGAAAGCGTGGTCGTCAGCGCCGCGGTCAACGATCGAGAATCGCCGATCGCGAGCGTCTCGCTCGCCTACAGCGTCGATGGCGCCGCTCGGCCGCCGCTCTCCATGACGCTGGCCGGCGGGCTCTATCAGGCGACGATTCCGGCACAAGCGAACGGCTCGCGCGTGGACTACAAAGTCACCGGCGCTGCCGGTACGCAATCGAGCACCTTCAGCCTCGGCTATTTCTCTGGTGTCACGCCAATCGCTTCGCTCCACGCCGAAACCGCCAAAGGCGAGCCACTTTATAACGGCTACGCGGCCAGGATTCAGGGCACGGTCACGGCCTCGGGCTTCACTCCGGGCACCAACGACGACTATGTGCAGGATGCGACCGCAGCGATCAACGTGTATCGCTCGACCGACACGCCGACCGGCTTCACCTCAACCACGCCCGGCCAGGTCGTCGAGGTATCCGGACGGATCAACTTCAACGGCGGACGCCTGCGGCTCGATCTCACTGAATCGGTCGAGAAAACCTCGTCGCCTTACGGCATCCTCGTGCTGTCGTCCGCCGCGGCGCCGACCCCGGCGACGACCACGATCTCGGCGCTGACTGCGAACCCGGAATCGCTCGAAGGGAAATTCGTCTCGCTCTCCAACGTCAAGATCGTCAGCGGCACCATACCCGCGACGCCGCAGTCGAGCGACGCGTTCGTGACCATCTCGGACGGCACCGGCTCGTTTTCGATGAAGATCGATCACCACACTGACGTGGCGGGTTTCACGCCGGCGTCACCGTTCACCCTGGTCGGCATCCTGCAGCAGGACGACTATCTTCGGCCGTTCGACTCGGGCTACAACGTCACGCCGCGCAGCCGCGTCGATCTCGGCGCCTCGGCGCCGGCGCCGACACCCCTGGTCACCATCGCCGAAGCACGAATCGATCAGATCAACAACGTCGACGGCACGCCTGGGGTGGACTTGGTTCCGGACCGGCTGAACCAGATCGTCAGGATTCACGGCGTGATCTCGACCATCGATTTTCGAGGCGGCAACGGCATCGAGTACTACGTTCAGGACGGGACCGGCGGTGTCGATCTCTTCAACACCGCGACCAATTTCGGACCCTTCGCGATCGGCGACTCGGTGGAAGCGGTCGGCACCATCACCCAGTTCTTCGGGCTCACCGAAATCACCGTTACTTCGATGTCGCTGCTCTCGCACGATGCCGCGCCAGCAGCGCGGGTGATCACGCTCGCCCAATTGGCCGCAGGAGGCGGTGAAGCGTTCGAGGGACAGCTGGTGAAGGTCGCCGGCGTGCGCATCACGAGCGGGTTGTTCCCTGCGTTGAACAGTTCGGCTGCCGTCACCATCGCGGACGCCACTGGAACGGCGCAGCTCTACATCGACAGCGATACGAACATCGACGGCACGGTGACACCAACCGGATCGCTGACGGTGACCGGTGTGGTCGGCCAGCACGCGAGCACATCCCTCGACAACGGTTACCAGATCATTCCGAGCGCGCTCACCGACATCGTCGTGGACAGCGGGTCTGGCCCGGCACTCACGGCGGCACCGGCGACGCTGACGTTCGCGGCCACCAGCGTCGGCAGCGTGCTGATCGCGCCGGTCACCATTAGCAACAACGGCAGCTTGCCGCTGACGTTGACGACGCCTCTGACGATCGCCGGAACCGACGCGACCCAGTTCACGGTCAGTGCGCCGGCGACGACGACGCTGATCGCGGGCGCATCAACGACGGCATCCGTCACGTTTGAGCCGACGGCCGCAGGCGCCAAAAGCGCGACGCTGACCATCGGCAGTGCACACGGATCGGCGTCGGTGACGCTCGCCGGCACGGCGCCGGGCGGTGGCGGCACGCCGTCGATCGTCATCAGCGAGTTCCGTCTGCATGGCAGCGCCGGCGGCAATGACGAGTTTGTCGAGATTTACAACAACAGCGACGGTGCGGCGGACATCAGCGGTTACACCCTGCGAGGATCCAACAATGCGGGGACCAGCAGCGTACGCGCCACGGTCCCTGCCAACGTGATCCTGCCGGGGCGGTCGCACTATCTGTTTACGAACTCTGCCGCCAGCGGCTACTCACTCGGCGTTCCCGGCAACGTCACCTACGCGATCGGTATCACCGACGATGGCGGCCTGGCGCTGTTCACGCCGGGCACGGCAGGGACCGTGGTGGATGCGGTAGGCCTGAGCGCGGGATCCGTATTCAAGGAAGGGTCAATCCTCGCGCCACTAACCACAAACGCGAATCGCGGCTACGAGCGGCTCCCTGGCGGAACTGCGACGACCCTGCGGGACACCGGCAACAACGCCGCCGACTTTCAGCAGCTCACACCAAGCGCACCGAAGAATATTGTGCTGAGCGCGGCGCCGTCGACCGTGAACTTCGGAGCCGCCGCGCCTGGCGATACGCGTGCGCAAACCATCACCATCAGGAACCTGCTGGCGACGGCCGTCACTCTCAGTGCGCCGACGCTGAGCGGCACTGACGCGACGGCGTTCACTTCCGCGCCGCCGTCCACGACTGCACTCGCCGCCGGCGCCACCGCGACCATCCTCGTGACGTTCCAACCGCTCGACGGCGGCGCGAAGTCCGCGTCGCTGGTCGTCACCAGCAGCAGTGCAGGAACCGTCAGCATCCCGCTGAGTGGAACCGGAACCGCCGGCCTCGCTGTGGCGCCAGACGCTGTCGATTTCGGCACCGTCCAGTCGGGCGAACGCATCGTCCACGATCACGGTCACCAAAGCGGAAGCGACCGGTGTGACTCTGACGCCGCCATTTGCGATCACCGACGGCAACATCCAGTCGTTGCAGCCGCCGCGCTGACGGAACCTTGAAGGTCACGTGGTGTCCAACTGGACGTGAGCGAACACGCTCACGTCAGGAGGAGCCATGCGGCGTTCGTTCACGCTCTTCTCCATCGTCGTCCACGGCGTCGCGATCGGGTCCGTGCTGGGGGCGCAAGCCCTCGCTGTCGGCGCGCTGCCGACTTCGCGACGCGCGCTGATGTTCGACAACTTCCAGTTGGTCAAACTCGGAGACATCGACCTACCGGCGCCTCCTCAAGCGGCCGCGCACCATGAATCGTCGAGCAGCGCCGTCGCCCTGAACGCGGCACCAACGATGGCGCCAAATGCGGTGACACCAGAAACCGGGCGCGAAAACGAAGGGTCCACCGGCGCGGTCGTGGACAGCGTGGAACAGGGGGCGGGCTCATATCTCGAAACAGTGATCGGTCAGGGCGCGCCGCCCGCTCCGCCACCACCGGCTCCCCACCCCGTCCCGACGACGCCGATTCGACTCCACTCCGGGATGACTCCGCCGGTCAAGAAGGTGGACGCGGCCCCGGTATATCCGGCAATCGCCCAGAGCGCGCGGATCGAAGGCGTGGTGATTCTCGAAGCGGTGATCGACGCGCAGGGCCGCGTCGAATCGGCGCGTATCCTGCGGTCGATTCCGCTGCTTGATCAGGCGGCGCTCGACGCCGTTCGTCAGTGGCGATTCAGCGCGGCGCGCTTGAACGGTGACGCCGTGCCGGTTGTGATGACGGTGACGGTGAACTTCACGCTGCACGAACGATGACACCGATCGTCCGCGAAACGGCGCAAGTGATCGCGATCGCCGGGCTGGTGACCGTGCTGGCCGCTCCAGTTCGGCGTAGCGATCAGCTGCCGCCGTCACCGGGGATGACGATGGTGTTCCGAGCCGAAGCTCCACCGGCTCCACCGGTTCGGCTGCACGCCGGGATGCCGATGCCGCGCAAGCTCGTCGATCGCGCTCCGGAGTACCCGGCCGTCGCTCGCGCGCGTCAGGTCGCCGGCAACGTGGTTCTGGACATCGTCATCGATCGGCAAGGACGGGTAAGTGTTACAAGTGTGATCAAGTCGATTTCGCTGCTCGATCAGGCGGCTATCGACACGGTGCGCGGATGGCGGTTCGCGCCATCTCTCGTGAACGGCGAAGCGGTGGCAGTCGCCACCACCGTCACCGTCGAATTCGCGCTTCGCCACTGACGTGGCGGCGAGCCTCTCGTTGGTACGGCCGCCCTACAGGACGCGAGCCAGTGTGGCGCGGTCGATGTTGCCACCGCTCATCACGCACACCACTTTCTTCCCTTCGAGCTGACTCCGAATCTTCATGGCCGCGATCAACGATGCCGCACCCGCACCTTCGGCGAGATTGTGCGTGGCCCGCAGCGCCAGGCGGACGCCTTCAGCGAGCTCGTCTTCGCTCAGGGTCACGATGTCGTCGAGCAGCCGTTTCAAGATGCCGAAGGGCAGATCGAAAGTCACGCGCGTCGCCATGCCTTCAGCAAAGGTCTCGGCCTTGTCGCCAATCACCCGGGCTGGCCCCTTCCAGGAACGCGTGAAGGCATCCGCCCGCTCGGCCTGCACGCCGATCACTCTGGCATGACTGCCGATCGCGGATCGGACGATGGAACAGCCACTGGCACCACTGCCGCCGCCGATCGGGACGAGGATGACGTCCGCATCCGGCTCGGATTCGAAGATCTCGAGCGCATAGGTCCCAACGCCGGCGATCAGCAGCGGTTCGTCGGCCGAATGCACATAACGGAGTCGACGCTCATGCTGCAGCCGCTCGACCTGTTCGCGCGCCTCGTCGAAATCACGACCGAACTCGATCAGCTCGGCGCCGTACGCGCGCATCGCGGCGTTCTTCTCCGGATTGTTGCCGAGCGGAGTGACGATCGTGCACGGCACGCCGTGGCGCTGACAGGCCAACGCGATCGACTGGCCGTGATTTCCGGTCGTCGCGGTCACCACGCCGCGGCGTTCGTCCGCCGTCAGAGTGCCAATCAGGTTGAGCCCGCCCCGAACCTTGAACGCACCGGTGGGGTTGTGGTTTTCGTGTTTGACGAGGATGTCGAGGCCGGTTTCGGCGTTGAGGAGCGGGTGCGACATCAACGGCGTCGGCCGCACTACGCGGTAGACGCGTTCGCGTGCGGCGTAGACATCGGCGAGCGTCGGCACCTGCATCGTCCGATTGTAAGGCGTCTGGCGCGTGCGGCCGATCAACGCTGACTGCGTTACCGGTAGCGGGCCACCAGCGACGCGATGCGGTCGGGTCGATCGGAAATCAGGGCGTCCACGCCCCAGGCCAGCAGACGGCGCGCGTCGTCTTCGAGATCGATGGTCCAGACCTGAACGCCGAGGCCCGCCCGGTGAGCGTCGGCGACAAAACGCGGCGATATTACCCGGGTGTAACCGGCCCGCTCGGGCACCTGATAGCCACGAAACGCCGCGCTGGTCCTGGGCAAGCGCAACCACGATCGATACAAGCTCCACCTCACCTCCTCACGTGAGGCGCTGGTTGCAATTCGCGGCTCGAGGGCCCGCGCCGCGTGGAGAACCCGCGTCCCGAACGAGCCGAGACAGACACGATCGACTGCCGAGTTCGCTCGCACAACGTCAATCACTTCAACCGCGAAGGCCGGCTCGTTCAGCTTGAGCTCAATGATCACTGGCGTGGCCGGATAACGCGCGAGCACGTCGGTCAGCTTTGGGACTCCTGCTGCCACGAGCTCATCCGAGGTCCGATCGGCGACGGGGCCGCGGAGGGTAGTCGTGCGGTCGAGCATCGCGTCGTGGAGGACTATCACCACGCCGTCCGAGGATCGCCGCACGTCGAGCTCGAGTCCGTCCGCGCCGCACTGCAGGCCGTTATCGAACGCGGCGATGGTGTTCTCCGGGGCGAGTGCGCTGCCGCCACGATGAGCGAAGACGCGCGGCCGCGGCGATGAGAAGAAGGGAGACATCGTGGTCGGGAGTCGCTGATCGGTAGTCGGAAGTCGCTAGTCTAGTTCGGATAGAATCGTTTCATGGCGGCCATTGATACGATCGGCGCACTTCGGAAGTCCGGCTATCGCTCGCGCACGGTGAAGCAGGAAATTCGCGACAATCTCGTCGCGAAGCTGCGGACAGGCGAGACACTCTTCCCCGGCATCATCGGCTACGACGAGACGGTCGTGCCCCAACTGGTGAACGCGGTCCTCTCAGGCCACAATTTCATTCTGCTCGGCCTGCGCGGCCAGGCGAAGAGTCGCATCCTGCGCGCACTCGTCGGACTGCTCGACGCCGAGATTCCGGTCGTCGCAGGCTGCGAAATTCACGACGACCCGCTCGCGCCGATCTGTGCATCATGCCGCCGGCGCATCGCCACCGATGGCGAGGCCACGCCCATCGCGTGGCTGAAACGCGAAGATCGTTATGTCGAGAAACTGGCCACGCCGGACGTGACCATCGCGGACATGGTCGGCGACATCGATCCGATCAAGGCGGCGGAAGCCGGCCTCAACCTGTCCGACGAGTTGACGATGCACTACGGCCTCCTGCCACGGGCGAACCGCGGCCTGTTCGCCGTCAACGAACTGCCCGACCTCGCCGGCAAGATCCAGGTTGGCCTGTTCAACATCCTGCAGGAAGGCGACGTCCAGATTAAGGGCTATCCGATCCGCCTGAAGCTCGATGTGATGCTGGTGTTCACCGCAAACCCCGAGGACTACACGGCCCGCGGCAAAATCATCACGCCACTCAAGGACCGTATCGGATCCGAAATTCGCACCCATTACCCGGCGACGCGCCGTCACGCGATGCAGATCACCCGTCAGGAAGCGTGGACCGAGCGCGCCGGCGCACTGAAGGTCGAGATTCCCGAGTACGTGCGCGAGGTAGTCGAGGAGGTGGCGTTTCAGGCCCGGGCAGATCGCAAGATCGACAAGCGATCCGGCGTCAGCCAGCGCCTGCCGATCACCACGCTCGAACTCGTCATCTCAAACGCGGAACGGCGGGCGCTGGCACGCGGCGAGAGCCTGGTGGTGCCGCGGGTGACGGATCTCTACGCCGCGCTACCCTCGATTACCGGTAAGTTCGAGCTCGAGTACGAGGGCGAGCTGCGCGGCGCCGAACAGATTGCGCGCGACCTGATTCGATCGGCGGTCGGCGCTGTGTTCGCCGGCATGTTCGAAGGCGTCGACACCCGGACGGTGATCGAGTGGTTCGATCTCGGCGGATCACTTCAGCTCAGCGACAACTCGTCTGCTGATGAAGTGATCACCGGCACGCGCGGAGTGCAGGGCATCCGCGAGCTGGCCGAACGCGCCGGCGTTCCCGGTGGCGCGGCGGCGCCTGCCGTCGCTTCAGCCATCGACTTCGTCCTCGAAGGCCTCTACGCGCAGAAGAAGATCAGCCGCAGCGACGAGCGCGGTTATTCCGCGGCGGAAGCGTCCACGCCGCGGCGTGGACCGCGTCGCGACGAGGTTTCACTCGAGGAAGAGATCCGGATGCCCGGCGGGAAGAAGAAGTATTACAACTAGACGCTGGGGGCTTGGTTGAAATATCGCTACACGAAATTCGTCGGCGACGATCTCGACGACCTGGATCTCGAAGACCTGGTTTCGAAGCTGTCGGATTTGCTGCTGTCGAGCGGCTTCGCCAACCCGTACGCCACCGACGACAACGAACGCACGATGCAGGCGCTTCACGATGCGATCCTGGACGCGTTGTTCAACGGCGGGGTGCTGCCGGAAGAGACCATCGAACGGTTGCTCGGAGACCCGGCCGACGGCGATCAGGAGGACGCACGCTCGAAACTCGAGGAGCTGATTCAACAGATCATCGAGCGAATGACCGAGCAGGGCTACATCACCGCTCCGCCCGACCTCAACGCCGAGCGGGAGCGCCGACAGGGACGAAGCGGCCAGAACCCCGATCCGTCCGCGGTCACCTTCGAAGTGACCGACAAGGCGCTCGACTTTCTCGGGTATCGCGCTCTTCGCGATCTGCTCGGATCGGTCGGCAAGAGCAGTTTCGGACGACACGACACGCGCGAACAGGCGACCGGCGTCGAAACCACCGGTGCGCCGAAGGCCTACGAATTCGGCGACACGCTGAATCTCGATCCGGCG
>DASXIR010000108.1:0-9342 GCA_036497895.1 Vicinamibacterales bacterium
CCCACTGGCAACCAGTCCGTCACGCCCAGGACGACTGGCTCGACCGGCTGCCGAGCAAGCACCGCCTCGCGTGGGACACGACTACGCCGGCCGAACTCGAGGACGCCATCCAGTTTGCCGGCAATTTCTACTCAGCCAACAAGAGTGTCTACGGCATCGAGAACAGCGACCTCGCCATCGTGATCATCCTGCGGCATCGCTCGGCGCCGTTCGCGTTCAACGATGCGATCTGGGCGAAGTACGGCGCCACGCTGGCCCGGCGCGCGGACTTCACGGATCCGAAAACCAAGGAAGCGCCGACGGTAAATTTCTTCACGCCGGCCTCGACTGGTGACGCGACCGCGCGGCCGCGCGGATTGGCCGGGCTGATCAAGGCTGGTGCACAATTCGCAATTTGCGATCTTTCGACGCACGGCATCGCGTCGCTGATCGCGAAAGACGCCGGCATCACACCCGAGGCGGCATACAAAGAGTTGACCGCGAACCTGATCGGAAACGGCAGGCTGGTGGCCGCCGGGATCATCGCGGTGAACCGTGTGCAGGAGCGTGGCTACTCCATCACCTGAGACGGCGGCCTACGACGGATCGCTGATCACCATCGACAGGATCGTGCTCACCAGGCTGACGACGAGCCCGCCCCAGAACGCCGGCCAGAATCCCGTCACCGCGAAGCCCAGGCCCAACGACGACGACAACGAACTGGTCAGCCACAACATCAGCCCGTTCACGACCAGTGCGAAGATGCCGAGCGTGACGATGATGAGCGGTAAGGTCAGCACCTTCGCAACCGGCCGGATCGTCGCGTTGACGACGCCGAAGACCAGCGCGACGCCGAGAAACGGGAGCGTCCCCCCGTTGTAAGTGACGCCCGGAACAAGTCGGGTCGCCACCCACAGCGCCGCAGCATTGACCAGCAGCCGAATCAAGAACCCCATCGGGGTATTATTCTCTCTTCCGGCAGACGCACAACATGTTTCAACCGACTGACGATCTTCGGATCCGGGACGTTCGCCCGCTTATTCCCCCGGCGATTCTGCTCGAGGAGATTCCGATCTCCGAGCGCGCGTCCAACGTCGTCGCGAATGCGCGGGCAGCGGTCTCGAACGTTCTGCTCGGCAAAGATCCGCGATTGGTCGCAGTGGTCGGCCCGTGCTCGATTCACGACACCACGGCCGCATTCGAATACGCCGGCCGTCTGAAGGCGATCGCAGACCGGCTTGCGGATCGCGTGCTGATCGTCATGCGCTCCTACTTCGAGAAGCCGCGCACCGTCGTCGGCTGGAAGGGCCTGATCAACGATCCGGATCTCGACGAGAGTTTCCACATCAACAAGGGATTGCGCCTGGCACGCCAGCTGCTGCGTGACATCAACGACCTCGGGCTGCCGACCGGCTCGGAATTCCTCGACACCCAGATTCCACAGCACATCGCCGACCTCACGTCGTGGGTGGCGATCGGCGCCCGAACCGCGGAAAGCCAGGTCCATCGCGAACTGGCGTCAGGACTCTCGATGCCGGTCGGTTTCAAGAACAGCACCGACGGCAGCACCCAGATTGCAGTGGACGCGGTCCTGACGGCCCGCTCTGCGCACTGGTTTCCGTCGGTCACCAAGCAGGGCGTGTCGGCGATCTTCCAGACCGTCGGCAACGACGCGTGTCACGTGATTCTGCGCGGCGGGACCCGGACCGGTCCGAACTACAGCGCCGAATATGTCGCGAAGGTCGCCGGGCGCCTCGCCGCCAAAGGACTGCACGAGCGCGTCATGGTCGACTGCTCGCACGGCAACAGCCACAAGGACCACTTGAAGCAGCGGGATGTGGTCGCCGACGTCTGCACCCAGGTTGCCGGCGGGTCGCAACAGATCTTCGGGGTCATGCTGGAGAGCTATCTTGTCGAGGGACGGCAGGACTACGTCGCCGGGCGGCCGTCAGTCTATGGCCAGAGCATCACCGACGCCTGCCTGTCGCTGACCCAGACCGAGCCGCTGCTGGAGCAACTCGCGGCGGCACAGCAGAAGCGACTCGCCAGTCGCTGACGTCGCACCTGGCACCACGCACCCAGCACCCGCACCTAGCACATTGCACCTCGCACGCCGCACCCTGCGGTTCTCACCAGACACCAACCTGCCCCTTCACCGAATCGATCAACTTCTGGGGATCGAAGCCGACGCCGTTCTTGAACACAGTTTCGACGTGACGGATGTCGCTGATGGTCGTCGCTGGATTCCCCGCGACGACCACGAGATCCGCCTGCTTGCCGATCGCGATGGTGCCGATCCGGGCATCGCGACCCAGATATTTCGCGCCGTTCAGCGTCCCGATCGAGATCGCTTCGACCGGCGCAAATCCCTCCTCGACCAGCAGTTCGATCTGGCGTTGATCGGAATAGCCGGGCACGACGCCGCCGGATCCGGTCGGATCGGTGCCGGCGGTCAGCATGCCGCCGGCCTTCACGAAGGCGCGTTCCATCCGCATCGCCTTGGGAAATAACTCGGAGTAGACCGACTGTTGATTCTGGGCAGCTCGATCGTAGGCACGTTGAAAGCTCTCTTTCAACGACGGCGTCAGGACGTCGAGACCTGGCGGCAGCGGCCGGCCGCGGGTGAACGTCTCGAACACGGTCAACGTGGAAGTCAACGTGACGTGCTTGTCGACGAGCTTCTTCACCAGCGTCTTGAATGGCTCGCCGTTTTCGTCGAGCGCGGCGATGGTCTGCTGGCCTCGCGCCTGGCCCGGACACACGTCGGGCTGTTTGTCAGGAACGAAATCGGTCGCGGCAAAGAACCCGTGTTCGAGATTGTCGATCCCCAGATCAGCGGCTTCACCGTAGGTGACGGAACACAAATGGCCCGTGATTTTCATCCCGTGACGGTGTCCTTCGTCGATCGCGCCCTTCAGCGAAGCGCGCGAAATCTGCATGTAGGCCTTGAGTGACGTCGATCCCTGATCGGCCCAATAGGTGACATGGGTTCGCGCCTGCGCGGCGCTCTCGACCGTGTGCATCTGCAGGAACGTGTTCGGGCCGTTGACGTAGGGCGCCGTCGCATCGATCGCCGGACCTGGCATTTCCCCCGCGGCGATCCGCCGCGCGATATTGATGTCCATGATCCCGTTGACGTTCCCGGCCGTCCGCAGCGTGGTGACCCCGCCCGCCAGGTAGAGACGCGAGAAACTGACGCCGAGCTGACCGTAGACGCCAGGACCGGTCGTGTAATAGAGGTGCTCGTGCATCATGACCAGACCGGGGATCACACTCTTCCCGGCGAGATCGATCACCGTCGCACCAGCCGGCGTTGGCACACGGGCGGCGTCGCCAAGGGAGGCGATGTTGCCGTCGCGGATGACGATCGTCTGATCGTCACGAGCCTGCGCGCCGGTCCCATCGATCACACGGACGTGTGTGAGCGCGATCACCGGCGCCTGCACCTTGATGAATGCCGCCGTCGCGTTCGGATTCGCGTTCGGATTCTGTCGAGCCGTCACACCAATCGTGAACCACCAGCCCGCGATGGCGATGAATGCGACCGATCCGATCCTCAATTCACAACCTCCGCGGCGATCGCGCCAAGATCGTCCTGACCATGGCCGTTGGCAATCGCAGCGTCCATGGCCTTGGCGATGCCCGGCAGGACGGTCAGCGGCTGGCCGGTGGCCGCCTCCAGCATCAGCCGCATGTCCTTTCGCGCCATCGTCAGCTCGAAGGTCGCCTGGAAATCGCCGCGCGCCATTTTCTCACCGCGCGATTTGATCAGTCCTCCAGGCTGGAACTTCTCGAACACCTTGAGCGCATCGGTCGGCGCGATGCCCAGGCCTTTCGCCATGGCGAAGACATCGGCGACACCCGCGGCGATGACAAACAACATCGAGTTGCCGAAAATCTTGTAGGCCGCAGCCAGCTCGGGCTGCTCGCCGAGGTACCAGACCTCGCCGGTCATCTTCTCGACTTCGTCGAGCACCTCGTCGAAGACGTCCTGAGGACCAGAGGCGAGCATGATGCCGACGCCGTCGCGGGCCATCGGCGGCGACATGAAGACCGGCGCGTGCAGGAACCTGACCCCGGCAGCCTGCAGGCGCGGCAGGCGCGCCTTCGTTCCCGCAGGAGAGGTCGTGGAGTGATCGATGATGACGGCTCCGGGCTTCAGCTTCGAAGTCACCCGCGCAATGATCTGATCGACGACGCCATCGTCGGGTAAACAGAAATGCACGTGATCGGCGGCAGCAACCGCGTCCTCGGGGGTCGCGGCGACGCTGGCGCCAAACTGTTCGAGCGCTCGCGCCTTCGTCTCGGTGCGGTTCCACACCGTCACCTGGTCGCCGCGGCGCAACATGCCCTCGACCATCGCGCCACCAAGCAATCCGGTCCCAAGAAACCCTACAGTCGTCATCGCGAACCTCCCGGTAGAATCTACTCCAGTGCCGACCGTCCGCCGAATTCTGAGCCTGACCGCACTGCTCGTCGTCGTTGGATCGGCTGTCGCGAGTGGGCCGGCTAAAGCCGGACACTACCTGGGGGCTGCTGGTACGGCTAAAGCCGGACACTACCTGGCAGCTGCTGGTTCGGTTGAAGACAGACTCTCCTACGCCGCTGCAGTGCAGCCGCCGACGCTGCTGCGCTGGGCAGGCGATCCTGAAGGCGGCGCACCGTTCGTCGAGGCCGACCCGTCGCATCCGGACGAAGTCGTCGGATTCGATGTCGACGTCGCCAACGTCCTGGCGCGCGGACTCGGCCGGACCGCGTCCTTCACCAACGTGAACTTCTATTCGATCGATCAGAGCATCGTGCGCGGTGACGCCGACGTCGGCATGAGCGGCATCGAAGATACGCCGGCGCGCCGCGCGGCGCTGGCAGTAACGGTGCCGTACTACGAGTTTCGGGAAGTTCTGAGCGTCCGCGATGCCGATGCCGCACAGGTTCACGCGCTCGCCGATCTGCGCGGCAAGACCGTCGCGACACTGGCCGGCACAATCGCTTACGAAATCCTGTTGCGCGCCTCGAGCGATTACGGCGTCAAGGCCGCTTCGTACGAAGACGACGTCCATCCGTTCAGCGATCTGGCCATCGGCCGGGTGGA
Organism: Vicinamibacterales bacterium; assembly: GCA_036497895.1. Taxonomy (GTDB): domain Bacteria; phylum Acidobacteriota; class Vicinamibacteria; order Vicinamibacterales; family CAVVIG01; genus CAVQFC01. The sequence continues at coordinate 5,072 of DASXIR010000108.1, forward strand.
TGCGGTGCTCCTCGACAACGTGCTCGCCGAGCGGCGGCATCGCGTGATTCGCGGATTCACCATCGTTCCGCAGCCGGTGGCGATCGGTCACTACGTCGGCGTGCTGGCGCCGCAGAACGCGCCGCTTCGCGACCGGATGAACGAGATCCTCAAGACCGCGATGCGCGACGGCACCCTCGAGCGGATCTTCCGCAAGTGGTCCGTCTGGAACGAGGATCAGCCGGCGCTCTACGCCAGGCTCTTGTCCGGCGAACCGGTCCCGGCGGTCAGCGGACTCGACCCGGCGGCGACGATGACGGTGGCGCCACCGTCGGGATGGGACGCGGCGAAACAGTACTTTCCGTCGCTGCTTCGCGCCTCCGCCGTCACCATCGTCCTGTCGTGTTTGTCGATGGCGCTGGCGGTCGGCCTCGGCGTCGTCATCGCCACAGGCCGGGTCTACGGAGGCCGGCTGGTCAGAATCGGCCTCACGTCGTATGTCGAACTGATACGCGGCACGCCGATCCTGCTGCAGTTATTCGTGCTTTATTACGGGCTCGCCGCGGCGATTCGCCTGCCGGCGTTTGTCGCAGCGCTGCTCGGCCTCGCTCTCAACTACGCGGCCTACGAGAGCGAAATCTATCGGTCCGCGCTCGAAGCGATCTCGGCCGGCCAGCTCGAAGCCGCCCGGACGCTCGGCCTGAGCGAGGGTCAGGTGCTGCGACTGGTCCGCGCGCCGCAGGCCTTTCGACTCGCGCTGGCGCCGATGACCAACGACTTCATCGCGCTGCTGAAGGATTCCTCGCTGGTGTCGGTGCTGACCGTGCTCGAGCTCACCAAGCAAACGCAGATCTTCGCGACCAATCTGGGCAGCTGGGTGGTTCCCGGGTTGTTGTGTGCGGGCCTCTACCTCGGGATGTCGCTCCCGCTCGCCGCACTGGCGCGACGCCTCGAGCAGCAATGGAGGACGGCGACACCATGAGCACCATGATTCCGCCGGTGGTTCGCCTGGACGCCGTTCACCTCCGCCGCGGAGCGCGGCCGATTTTGAACGGTGTCAGCCTCGAAGTCGCGCGCGGAGAACTGGTCGCAGTGATGGGGCCCTCGGGATCAGGAAAAACGACGATATTGCGCGCGGTGGCGGGGCTCGAACAGTTCGACGCAGGCCGAATTGCGGTGGACGGGGTGATCTTGCACGGCGGTGCGCCAATTCCGGCAGTGACGCTACGGAACCTGCGACGCCAGGTCGGGATGGTGTTCCAGTTTCACTGCTTGTTCGAGCATCTCTCTGCACTGAAGAACGTCTGCCTGGCACCGGTCCATGCGCATGCCATGGCGCCCACCGATGCGGAACGGCGCGCCCACGGGCTGCTGTCCGCGTTTGGCGTCGATCATCGCGCTGCGGCGTTGCCGCGCGAGCTGTCGGGGGGCGAGGCTCAGCGCGTCGCGATCGCGCGCGCGTTGGCGGTCGATCCACCGGTCCTCCTGATGGACGAGCCGACGGCCTCGCTCGATCCGGATCGACGCGCCGAGCTTGGCGTCCTCCTGCGCGGTCTGCTGGATCAAGGGCGCACGCTGCTGGTCTCGACACACGACGAGGATTTCGCGCGCGACTTCGCGACGCGCTCGGTGCGACTTCGCGGCGGTGTCATTGTTGCGTGAGGCTCCGGTTAGAGCCGGGCTTGTGGGCCATCGCCGTCACAGACGCAATGCTGCGCGTCAGTCGGCGCGCAGCGCGTGCATCGGATCGACGCGTGACGCGCGAAGCGCAGGGACCGCGGTCGCCGCGGCGGCCGTCGCGATCAGCAGCAGCGGCACGGCGACGAACACGAACGGATCGAACGGCGCCACCGCGAAGAGCATCCCTCGCAACAACTGCGCGAGTCCATAGGCGAGGACGCCGCCGAGAACAATGCCTGCCAGCGCGAGCCTCAAGCCCTGCCGCATCACCAGACCAAGAATGTCCGATGCCGCAGCACCCATCGCGATGCGCACGCCGATCTCCGCCGTGCGACGGCTCACGGTGTACGCCATCACGCCGTAGACGCCGGCCATCGCCAGGACGAGTGCCAGTGCGGCGAACGTGCCGATCAGAGTGGTGCGGAATCGCGGCGTCGCTACCGACGTCGCCACGGTCTCGCTCATCGTCGTCGCGCGCAGCGGCACGTCGGGATCGACCGAGCGGATCGTTTCACGAAACGCGTTGACCAGCATCATCGGTTCAACGCTCGCGCGCGCCACCAGCGTCAGTGACGAGCCGTACATCGGATGCTGGCGGTACGGCATGTAGAGCTCAGGCCGCGGCGACACCGACGGATCGTACTCGTGCACGTTCGCGACGACGCCGACAATAGTCATGAACTCGAGCTTATCGAGGCCACACTTGATGCGACGGCCGATCGGATCGACACCAGGAAACGCCTGACGCGCGAGCGATTCGTTGACGATGGCGACCAGCGGCGCGTCGAACTGATCGCGCTCGGAGAAACCGCGCCCCCGGCTGATCGGAATCATCATCGTCCGGAAATAGTCCGGCGTCGCGACAGTGAACACGGCTTGCGGCGCGGCCACGCCAAGCACCTCAGGTCCGGGGCCGCCGTCGAGCCAGTAGCCGCCGTTTGAATGGAAGCGGCTGGCAGGCAAACCGTAGACACCGGCCACGGCGGTGACGCCCGGAATCGCGCCCAGCCGCGGCAGCAGCGCGGCGTAGGTCGCGGTCGCGCGACGCGCGCCATCGAGATCGCTCCGCGGAACGGTGGTGCTGACGACGAGGACGCGCTCGGTTGCGAAGCCGAGCTCGACACGGTTCAGCGCGATGAAGCTGCGGACCAGCAGCGACGCACCGACGACCAGGGCGACCGCCAGCGCGATTTCCGCCACGACCAGCGCATCGCGAAAACCCGATCGGCCGCCAAACGCGCCGCGGCCTCCCTGCCGCAGCGATGCGTTGAGATCGACGCGCGACGCCTGCAGTGCCGGCAGCACGCCGAACACGACGCTCGCTGCGACTGATGCCATCAGCGTGAAGGCAAGCACGCGACCGTCGATGCCGATCTCCGCCGCGCGCGGCAGCCCGGCAGGTGCGAGCGCGACGAAGGCCGACACGCCCCAACGCGCGAGCAGGAGTCCAACGGCTGCGGAGACAATTGCGAGCAGGAGGCTCTCCGTCATCAACTGACCGACGATTCGACGTCTGCCGGCGCCGAGCGCGGCACGGACGGCGAGTTCGCTGGCGCGCCCGGTCGCGCGCGCCAGCAGCAGATTCGCTACGTTGGCGCAGGCGATCAGCAGCACGAGACTGACCGCGCCGAACAGCAGATACAGCGTCGGTCGCGAGTCGCCGACGAGTTGCTCGCGCAACGGCAACACCGCGGCGCCCTTGCCAACGTTGCTCGTGGGATAGGCGTCGGACAACCGCGCGGCAATCGCCGACAGTTCGGCCTGCGCCTGCGCTACGGTACGACCGTCCTTCATCCGCCCGACGACTTCGTAGTTGTGTGCGGACCGCGAGGCCGACGCCGGACGCTCGATCATTCGAAACCAGGCATCGCTGTCGACGGGATAGGCAAAACCCCGCGGCATCACGCCGACAACGGTGAACGTCTGCTTTTCGAAAGACAGCTTGCGGCCGATCACGTCCGGCGCCGCGCCAAATCGACTCTGCCACAGCGCGTAACTGATCACGACGCCCGACTGGTCAGCGTCGGACGCGAGCCGCGGCAGCGTGCGTCCCTTGATGGCGGCCACGCCAAAGACCTCGAAGAATTCCGGCGTCACCCACGTCACCGTGCCGTAGTCAGCGACGTTGTCGACGCTCATGCTGGTTTCGTCGCCGCCGTACGCCGCCATCGCGGCAAAAGACGACGAGGTGTCGTGCCAGTCCTGAAAATCCGGACCGGACACCGTGCCGCGCCGGCCGCTCTTCTGCCAGTAGGTCGTGAGCGCGACGATGCGATCGGGCTGTGGATAGTCGAGGGGCCGAAGGAGGACACCGTTGACGGCGCTGAAAATGGCGGCATTGGCGCCGATGCCGAGTGCGAGGGTCCCGATCGCGAGCAGGGCAAAGGCGGGCTGACGGCGCAGCGAGCGCCAGGCGAAGCGAAGATCCTGCAGAACCGCGTCCATCACTTCCTCCCGGGACAATGCTCTTAGACGGTGAATTCAGCAGAAACGTTGGCGGCCGCCCGTAACACGTCGGTGCTCAGAGTCGCTCGCGCACCTCAGATTCGCGTGCCCAAGCGTCAGACGGCAAACGCGTCCGTTAGCGTTCCTGGCGTGGCGCCGCTGATTCG
>DASXIR010000109.1:0-6969 GCA_036497895.1 Vicinamibacterales bacterium
CGTCTCGGCATCGTCCTGAATCGTGACGTAGGATTCGAAGGCCGCCTTGTAGTTGAAGAACTCGTCTTCGTAGACTTCGTACGGCCCGATGGTCGGCTCGATCGCGCCCTTGAGTTCCATCCACGCGACGTCGCTCTCGTAATAGTCGTTCGACAGAAACGCGTCGGCGCGTTTGGTGAGAAACGACTTGAGGGTCGGCTCGGCCGCCAGTTGCGCGGCGTCGCGCAGCAATCGTGCGGCGCGAGCCAGCTCGGGCTGATACTCGACGTGGTACGGCACGATCGCGAAGCCGCCGCCGGCGGCGCGGCGAATCACGGTGAAGAAGCCGGTGGCGCGCGCCTTCTCGGCGTCGGGCAACGACTCGATCCATTTCTCCAGGTCAGCCTTGGAGGCACCGTCCGGATAGAAGTTTGCCGCCGCGGGCTTCTCCGCCGGCGCGCCCGTCACGAACGGCAGGTTGTGGTCGATCCGCGACCACGGTCCCTTGTTGATCAGGAAATAGTGCAGCCGCGCGTGACCGGCGGGCGACTGATCACGGGCCAGATCGAGCAGCATCGACTCGTTGCCGGACCAGACCTGACGCAGGAACAACGCGTCGATGATTCTCGATGCCTCGACCAGCTTGGCGAGGACGCGGCGGTCGGCGTCGGTGAGCTTCGAGACGTCGGCGCTGATCTCGGTCGGCGCAAAACGCGCGGCCATGGTCTGCAGCTTCTGCGTATCCGGCATGGCCGACTCCTGAGCGCTGACCAGCGCGACCGCGATCGCGCACCCGGCCAGCACGACGCCGCTCGTGATCTTCGACATGGGCCCAGTCTACCGTGCCGGCGAGTTCCCCGCGTCGGGTTCAGCCGGGGTCGCTGTCAATCGGCGTGGCGATATTGATGTTGTGGACGCCGGCCTACCCGGCACCCGCCTCGAGGACCATCAGTGAACTCCTCGTGACATATGCAACGCCGCCGGATCGGCGCCCAGGCGGCGAATAGCGGCTTCCCAGAGCTGATCGGACGGGGTGTGGAAAATCAAGTCGCGATCGACGTCGCTGATCAACCACGACGATTCGTCGAGTTCCGCTTCGAGCTGACCGGGACCCCATCCCGAATAGCCGACGATGAGGCGTGCCATCGGCGGTGGAGAAGGTTCGAGGAGACGTCGCAGCAATTCGGGTGACGTCGAAAGATAGAGGTTGTCGGCGACGCGCATGCCGCGCAGATCCTCGGCCTCGTCTGGCTCCTGTCCGACGAGGATCCAGCTGCGATGCGGTTCGACCGGACCGCCGACCCAGATCTCGAGCTCGCGATCGGTGGACACCGGGGGATCGAGTTTGACGGTCACCGTGCCGCTGGTCAGAAGCGGTCGGTTGATTACCAGGCCGAACGCGCCTTCTTCGCTGTGTTTGCAGAGGAGCACCACGGTGCGGCTGAAGTTCGGATCTTTGAGCTGCGGCATCGACAGAAGGAAAATCGGCGCGAGCGACGAAGCCATCACCTCAATGATAACGCTCGCGCCACGGAGCGCAAGTCAGCGATGAAGCGCTCCCTCTCCTGCTCTCGCGCGTGGCGGTCGGTCTGACGAAGAATGGCCGACGGATGTACAGTGGCAAGGACAAGACCGGCCAGCGGCGACGCCACGAACTCGCCGCGATGCGCGGTGACCTTGAAGTCACGGCCGAGCAGGGTCTGCGCTGCGGTCGCGCCGAGACAAATAATCGCCCGTGGCTTCACCAGCGCGATCTCGACGTCCAGCCACGGACGGCAGGCCTGCGTTTCGCTGATGCGGGGCTTCTTGTGGATACGGCGCTTGCCGCGCGGTTCCCAGCTGAAATGCTTGACCACGTTGGTGACGTAGATCGCAGCCCGATCGATTCCCGCCGCCGCGAGCGCGCGATCCAGCAACTGTCCGGCCGGACCGACAAAGGGATGACCGCTGAGATCTTCCGCGTCGCCCGGCTGTTCGCCGATCAGCATGAGCGTGGCAGTCGCCGAACCTTCACCGAACACCGTCTGGGTCGCGCGTTTCCACAAGTCACACGCGCGACAGTCCTCTGCTGCCGCGCGGGTGGCGGTCAGCGTCGGCCGCCTTGGGATGAGCTTCGCCGCGTCGTTACCGGTCCGCCGCCTCGGCATTGTCGATTGCCACCGCAACGTTGCGCCGCAAGCCGCGTACCTTGGTTCGCCGCATCGGACTGCCCCGCAACGCCTCTGCCAGCTCATCGTCCGTGCGGGCGGCGAGGCTCGACAGATCGACACGATCCCACGCCGCGCGCGGCTGCCAGGCCGGATCGTCAGACCGCGGTGCCCGCAAGTTCCAGGGACAGACTTCCTGACAGACATCGCAGCCGTAGACGTGTGTGCCGACGCCGGGCCGCTGGTCCGCGGGAATCGAGTCTTTGAGTTCGATCGTCAGGTAGGAAATGCACCGCGTCGAATCGAGCACCGCCGGCGCGACGATCGCCTGCGTCGGACAGGCTTCGATACACAGCGTGCAACTGCCGCACTGATCGAGTGCGGGCGGATCGACCGCGAGTGGCAGGCTGCAGATGATTGCGCCGAGGAACATCCACGACCCGAGTTCGGGGTTGATGACGCAGGTGTTCTTGCCGATCCAGCCGAGGCCGGCGTGCTGTGCGTAGACGCGTTCCTGCACCGGGCCGGTGTCGACGTAGGCTCGCGCATCGAACGGCTCGGGCATCTGTGCGCGCATCCACGCCAGCAGCGTTTCGAGACGCCCGCCGAGGACGTCGTGGTAATCGTCGCCCCAGGCGTAGCGCGCGATGTGTGCCTGCTGCGGATCGCGGCTTTCGGTCGAGTACGGACGGTCGGTGTTGTAGACCGTACCGGTCATGATCACGGTCTGCGCGGTGGGGACGACGTGGCGGACGTCGGCACGCCGCTCCGCCGTCCGGTGCAGGTAGGCCATCTCGCCGGCGAAGCCGCGCTCCAGCCATTCACGATAGAAGGCAAGCTCGGGGTGGGCCGCCGCCGGCGCGATTCCGACGGCCTCAAAGCCCAGTTCGCGGGCGTGAGCTTTGACCGCCGCCGCGCTGAGGCCGCTCATCATGGCTGCTGGCTAATGGCTAATGGCATCGGGCGAATGGTGTTTCCATCAACAATAGCCATTAGCCATCAGCCCTAAGCCATTGACGTCGTGAGACGTCAGCTCACTGTTTTCCAACCAGCTGACGTAGCACGTACGGAAGAATCCCGCCGTGTCGGAACGCGACCAGTTCTTCTGGCGTATCGATTCGCGCGACTGCCTGGAACTCGATCGCCTTGCCGTCGGCGCCGATGGCCCGAACGGTGATCAGCCCTCCCGGCTTGAGCCCCTGAGCGATGCCGGTCAGCTCGAACTGCTCTCGCCCTGTGACGCCGATCGACGTGGCGGACGCGCCGGCCTGGAACTGGAGTGGCAGCACGCCCATGTTGACGAGGTTGCTGCGATGGATCCGCTCGAAGCTCTCGGCGATCACGGCGCGGACACCAAGCAGCAGCGTCCCTTTCGCCGCCCAGTCGCGCGACGACCCGGATCCGTATTCCTTGCCGGCCATGATGATCAGCGGCACTCCGGCATCCTTGTATTGCATCGCAGCGTCGTAAATCGACATCACCGCGCCGGCGGGCTGATACGTCGTCCAACCGCCCTCGGTGCCCGGCGCGAGCTGATTGCGCAGGCGGATATTCGCGAACGTACCGCGCATCATTACTTCGTGGTTGCCGCGGCGTGCACCGTAGGAGTTGAAATCGTGGGGCTGCACACCGTGCTCGATCAGGTACTTGCCGGCCGGACTGTCCTTCTTGATCGACCCGGCCGGTGAGATGTGATCGGTCGTGATGCTGTCGCCGAGCATCGCCAGCGCGCGGGCGCCGGTGATGTCGGTGACCGGCGTGGTCTCCATCGTGATGTGTTCGAAGAACGGCGGATTTCGGATGTACGTGGAATCGGGCTCCCACGCGAAACGGTCGCCGGTCGGCACCTGCAGGTGCTTCCAGCGATCGTCGCCGCTGAACACATCCGCGTACTGCTCACGGAACATCGTCGACGTCACCGATGCCAGCATGGTCTGCTGAATCTCGCGCTCGGTCGGCCACAGTTCACGCAGGAAGACTGGAGCGCCGGCCTGATCAGTACCGAGCGGTTCGGTCGTGAGGTCCAGCGTCATGCGTCCGGCCAGGGCGTAGGCAACCACCAGCGGCGGCGACGCCAGGTAGTTCGCGCGCACCTGCTGCTGAATGCGACCTTCGAAATTTCTATTACCGCTGAGCACCGACGCGACCACGAGGTTGCGCGATTCAATTTCGGCGGACACTTCCTCTGGCAGCGGACCGCTGTTGCCGATGCAGGTGGTGCAGCCGTAGCCAACCAGATTGAATCCCAGCGCGTCGAGATAGGTGTCGAGTCCCGCGCTGCGCAAGTACTCGGTCACGACTTTCGAGCCGGGCGCAAGACTGGTCTTGACCCACGGCTTACGCTTCAGCCCGCGCTCGACGGCACGTTTGGCGACCAGGCCCGCCGCGATCATCACGCTCGGGTTCGACGTGTTCGTGCAGCTGGTGATCGCCGCGATCACGACCGATCCGTGGTCGATCAAACACGCTTCCGGTTTGGTTTCCGCGACCTCGGCAACCGCGACGCCGCCTTCGCTGGTCATTGCCGCCGCCGCTGACGCCGGCGCCGCAACCGTCTGGGCGGGCGCCTTCTTGATCGCCGCCTGCATGCCGCCGAGCGCTGCCTGGAAGCTGCTCTTGGCCTGCTTCAACGACACCCGATCCTGCGGACGCTTCGGGCCGGCCAGACTCGGTTCCACGCATGACAGATCGAGTTCGACGACCTCGGTGTAAATCGGATCGGGATCGCCGGCTCGACGGAACATGCCCTGCGCCTTCGCATAGGCGTCGACCAGCGCCACCTGATCGGCGTCGCGACCGGTCAGCCGCAGGTAGTCGAGCGTCATGTCATCGATCGGGAAAATCGCAATCGTCGCGCCGTATTCCGGACACATGTTGCCGAGCGTCGCGCGGTCGGCGATGGTCAGATGCTCGAGGCCGGGCCCGAAGAACTCCACGAACTTGCCGACGACACCGTGCTTGCGCAGCTTTTCGGTGATGGTCAGCACCAGGTCGGTCGCGGTCGCGCCCTCGAGCATCGTGCCGACGAGACGGAAACCAAGCACTTGCGGAATCAGCATCGAGATCGGCTGTCCGAGCATCGCCGCTTCGGCTTCGATGCCGCCGACGCCCCAGCCCATCACGCCCAGGCCATTCACCATCGTCGTATGCGAGTCGGTGCCGACGAGTGTGTCCGGGAAACAGAACGAGCCGTCGGGCGTTTCAGCGCACATCACCACGCGCGCCAGGTACTCGAGGTTCACCTGGTGGACGATGCCGGTGTCAGGCGGCACGACGCGGAAGTTCCGGAAGGCATCCTGGCCCCAGCGAAGAAACTCGTAGCGCTCCTTGTTGCGCGAAAACTCGAGCTCGGCGTTCAGCTGAAACGCGTTGGCCATGCCGAAATGGTCCACCTGGACCGAGTGATCAATCACCAGTTCGACCGGCTGGAGCGGGTTGACGCGGTTCGGATCGCCGCCGAGGCGCTTGATGCCGTCGCGCATCGCCGCGAGATCCACGACCGCGGGGACGCCCGTGAAATCCTGGAGCAGCACGCGCGCCGGGGCGAACGAGATCTCGCGCTGAGCGCCGCTCTTCAGATCCCAGGTCGCGAGCGCCGCGACGTCCGCTGCCTTGACGAAGCGGCGGTCCTCACAACGAAGCACGTTCTCGAGCAGGATCTTCATCGAGAACGGCATTCGCTCAACCTGCGGGAAGCCGGCCTTTTCGAGCGCCGGCACACTGAACATCTGACGAGTGCGGCCGCCGACCGTCAACGCGGTCTGCGTACCGAAACTATTGGCGCTGGGCATCAGGATCGTCCTCGCGGAGGGACTCGAACTCGGTCCCCGGGGAAAACCCCATCGTACCACGCAGGTTCACAGGTCGCCGCGCGCCCCATCCGAGCGAACCACGTCTGGACGGTCGCCGACTGATCCTGAAAACGTGTCAACGAAGCAGACAAACGAAATCAAGCTACATATTTGGCCCCATTTGAAGGGCTATCGTCGTCAAATCTATGCCTAATATGCACGTTTCTGGTAACATCTCAGGCTGCGGAGGAAGAGGCGAATGACCCTGGACACGGTACGAAGCACAACCGGCCGAATGCGGCAATTTTCGGCGCTGCCGTTCATTCTGATCGGAGCGGTCAGTCTCGCGGGCGTGTTCGTCCACCCTGCGGCTCAGGCAGTCACCGGCGGCCCGATCAACTCGGGCGACACGGCCTGGATGCTGACAGCAACCGGCCTCGTCCTGTTGATGACGCCCGGGCTCTCCTTTTTCTACGGCGGAATGGTCAGCACCAAGAACGTCGTCTCGACGATGCTTCAGAGTTTTGTGGCGATGGGGATCATCTCGATTCTCTGGATCGCCGTCGGCTTCAGCCTGGCGTTCGGCACGAGCTTCCACGGACTGATCGGCAACCCGCTGACGTTCTTCATGTTTTCCGGCGTGGGCACACAGACCCATCCCGATCTGGCGCCCACCATTCCGCTGCTGGTGTTCGCACTCTTCCAGCTCAAGTTCGCAATCATCACGCCCGCTCTCATCACCGGTTCGTTCGCCGAACGGGTTCGCTTCTCCAGCTACATGCTGTTCATCTGCCTGTTCAGCATCTTCATCTACTCACCGCTGGCACACTGGACGTGGCATCCGGACGGCTTCCTGCACAAGATGGGCGTGCTCGACTTCGCCGGTGGCACGGTCGTGCACATGTCAGCCGGCTTCGCGGCGTTGGCCGGCGCGATGGTGCTCGGCCGGCGTCAGACGCATCAGGCGCGCGCGGCCACGACCCCGGCAAATATTCCGTTCGTGATCCTCGGCACCGGCATGCTCTGGTTCGGCTGGTTCGGTTTCAACGCCG
>DASXIR010000110.1:0-6426 GCA_036497895.1 Vicinamibacterales bacterium
GTGAGTGACCAGGAACACGGTGCCCTCGTATTTCTGCAGCGCCACGTTGAGCGCATTGATCGATTCGAGATCCAGGTGGTTGGTCGGCTCGTCCAGGACAATCACGTTCGGCTTCTGCAGCATGATGCGGCAGAACAGCAGTCGTGCGGTTTCCCCGCCGGAGAGTGCGTCGGTTGGCTTGAGGCCTTCCTCGCCTGTAAACAGCATCTGTCCAAGAAGGCCGTGAATATCCTGTCGCGCGGCGTCCGGATCGAACTGATGCAACCACTCGACTGCGGTCATACCCTTCTTGATCACGCCGGTATGATCCTGCGCGAAGTATCCGACCGAGACTTCGTGACCCCAGCGTAGCGATCCGGCGTCGATGTCCCCGGGCGACGCCGGCAGGTTCGGCGCATCCGACAGCAGCGCCTTCAGCATCGTCGTCTTGCCGAGGCCATTGCGACCGATGAGGACGATCTTTTCGCCACGGTTGACGATGGCGCTGAAGTCGCTGACGACACGATGCTCGCCGAACGCCTTGCTGACACCCTTGGCCTCGAGCGCGAGGCGCCCGGAGGGGCGGTTCATCGTGAACTTGATGTACGGACGCGCGATGTTCGAGCGCGCCAGGTCGGTGGTCTGCAGCCGCTCGACTTCTTTCTTGCGCGACATCACCTGGCTGGCCCGAGTGCCGGCGGAGAAACGCGCGATGAAATCCTGAAGCTGCTCAATCTTCTTCTCGCGCTGGGCGTTCTCGCTTTCGACTCTCGACCGGATCTGCATCTTGGCGAGCACCATGTCGTCGTAGCCGCCGGTGTAGGTGATGATCGTCTGGTAGTCGATGTCGGCCGTATGGGTGCACACCGCGTTGACGAAATGTCGATCGTGCGAGATGACGATGAGGGTGCCCTCGTAACGCACCAGAAACTCGCGCAGCCAGTGAATCGAATCGAGGTCGAGGTGGTTGGTCGGTTCGTCCAGCAGCAGCGCCTGCGGGTGCCCGAACAGCGCCTGGGCCAGCAGCACTCGCACTTTCTGCCCGCCCTGCAGTTCGGCCATCGCGCGGTCGTGGAGCTCTTCAGGAATGTCGAGACCCTGCAGGAGGATCGCCGCCTGACTCGCTGCCTCGTAACCGTCCTCGTCCCCGACGATGCCTTCGAGTTCGCCCAGGCGCATTCCCTCGTCGTCGGTCATCTCGGTTTTGGCGTAGAGCAGTTCGCGTTCTTCGAGAGCCTGCCAGAGGCGCCGGTTGCCCATGATTACCGTGTCGATGACACGGAACTGGTCGAAGGCGTATTGGTCCTGCCGAAGGACGCCGAGCTTGGCCGGCGCGACGACGGTGCCGCGTTGCGGCGGAAGCTCGCCGGTGAGGAGTTTCATGAAAGTGGACTTTCCCGCGCCGTTCGGACCGGTCAGCCCGTATCGCCGTCCAGCAGAAAAGGTCGTGGTGACATCGTCGAAGAGGACCTTCGACCCGAACCGCATGGAAACGCCCTGCACTGAGATCATGATCCTGTGATTTTACCGCGAATCGACCGGGCGTAGAATACCGGCATGAGGATGCAGGAAGCCGGCGCCGTGACGGTCCTTGTGATACTGGCAACGGTGGGGCTGCCGGCGGCTCCCACGCCGGCGCAGATACAGCTGGCCCGCGGTCAGTCCCTATGGGACCAGCGGCTGTCGAAGAGCGCGGTCGCGGCGCTCGAAATCGCGGCCCAGGATCCGTCGACGGCGGCGGAAGCGAACGAGGCGCTGGGACGTTTGTATACGTTCAAGGGCTGGCAGCAGGAGGGTGTGCTGCCAGGCTGGCACGACGAGCCGGGCTGTCGCCAGAAGGCGCTGGACGCACTTCGCGCTTCGGTCAAGATCTCTCCGTCGCGAGCCTCGGCGCAGGACGCGTTGAGGACAGCGGTGCAATTCGCCGCCGCCGAGAAGGTGGATCCGTCGCCGGTCCGGCCGTCGGTAAAAGCGGCCGACGCGGCGCTCGACGCCGCCAGGCAGGCGGGGAAGGACGTCTCGACCGAGGAGCTGGAGCGCGCGATTGAAGCGCGTATACATGTGCAGGCCGATGCCGCGCCGTACTTCACCGGTGCCCAGATTCTGATCGATCGCGCTCAATACGACCTGGCGATTTCCTGGGCCGAGCGGGGGCAGAAGGCGTCCGATCACTTCATCGACGAGAATGTCACCGCCTATCAGATGAGTGGGAAAGTCCAGAGTCAGTACGCACGTGGGCGAGCGACCTCGGCAGACCTGATTGGGCTCGCGTTGTACCACAAGAAGGACTACTCCGCCGCCGCTGCCAGACTGGAAGAGGCAGAGCGGTTGTGGCAGGGTCTGGACTTCGGCAACCAGCTGCACCTCGGCGAACTGGCGCGCGCCCGCAACGACGTCGCGGCGGCACGCAATCACTACCTGAATGCATTGTCTCTCTCCGGAGGATCAGCTGCGGTACGTTCTGCCGCGGCGAACACGCTGGCGGCGCTTCCACCCGCAGTGACGGATCAGACCGCCTTCGATCGCTGGCTGGATGGAGAACTCGAGCGTCGGCGCGACGAGCGAAAGGCGGCGGCGCTCAGGAGTCTGGTCGATCGGCCGCTGCCGAAGCTGGCGTTGAGGACCCTCGACGGTCAGCCGTACGACGCCGGGAAGCTGCGCGGGAAGGTGGTGCTGCTGGACTTCTTCGCGTCCTGGTGTGGCATCTGCCGGCAGGAACTGCCGCAACTGAAGACGTCGTTTGCGAAGTACGGCAACGATCCAAACGTCGCTTTTCTACTGGTCAGCGTCGACGAAGACAGCAAGAGGCTGGAGCGCTTTCTCGCGGAGATGAAGTTTCCGTTTCCGGTGGTGCGCGCCGATCTCGAGCAGGTCGAACAGGCGATGGGGTTCGACAACGTCCCCGCCACTTACTACGTCGATGCTGACGGGGTGGTGCGCTATCAGATCGATGGAACCGACACACACGGCGATTCGCCGACGCGAGTCAGCTGGTTCATCGACCAACTCAGCGGCCGTTCGTCCCAACGATAGGTGGGCTATTCGGAGCCGTCGGCACGTGCGACCTGCAGGTCGCGCTCGTCTCCAGAGCCGTACACGCGAATGCGCCACGGGTTGCAGCACACTTCACAATCCTGGACGAAGCTTCCCTTGACGTCAGGCTCGAGATAGATCTCGACCTCCTCGCCGCAGTACGGACAAGTTACGAGAAATTGATCGTCCATAAACGCCGCCCCTATCTAGCGTCCTGGCGGCCGTAGAGCGCGGCGTTGAACAGCACGCGGAACGTGCCGAAGGGTTGTCCACGCCACTCCGGGCGGAACCCGATCAGAATCACGTGTCCGTCGCCGAGTCGGACATCAAGCGCCGCGGCCTTGCCCTGCAGGTGGCTCTCGCCGATCAGATAGCCCGAAAGCAGCGGCGAGCCAGAGGTCTGGTAACGCGCCAGGACGGTTCCCGTGAAGCCGTCCTGTGTTTCGAAGACGGGGCTGCCGTCGACGAAAACGGCCGCCTTGTCCGGCATTCCTGCCATAACCGGGTGCGTGGGATCGGTTGTCACTTCGACCAGCGAGCCGCGCAGGAAGAACTCTTCAGGCCTCAGGCCGGCGACGGCGTTGCGCACCGGCAGCTTGAACTGCTGAATCGCAAACGTGCTCGCGCCGCTCAGGCAGACGAGCGTGCCGCCACCGCGAATGAATTGCTCGAACGCCTGCACGTCGTCGGAGGAGAGCTGATAGCCGTACTCAGGACGCACGCTGCCGCCACCGCGGCCGCCCCGACCTCCGCCTTGGACTCCGGCGACCGGTATCCGCGAATCGTCGGCGACGATGATCACATCCACCCGGTCAGCGAGAGGCGTCTTGAAGTCTTCCGGGTGAATCGCAGCGAGAGGGAAACCGTACTGCTCGAGAACCCAGCGCGACCAGCCTTCGTCCATACTGCCAGTCCACGGTTGGTACAGACCGATGCGAGGCTTGCGAACCGTGCGCCCGGGTGTCGATGGCGCACGTTCCGCCCGCAACGCCAGCGATTGCACAAGTTCGTCCTGCGCCGCCTCGGGAAGATTCCGAATGCCATAACGGATAGGCGAACCGGCCGTTGTGGTCTGCACGGT
Organism: Vicinamibacterales bacterium; assembly: GCA_036497895.1. GTDB lineage: Bacteria > Acidobacteriota > Vicinamibacteria > Vicinamibacterales > CAVVIG01 > CAVQFC01. The sequence continues at coordinate 4,094 of DASXIR010000110.1, forward strand.
CGCGCCGAGTGCCCACGCTCGATTCAGGGCGCGGAACGTGTTGTTTTGCGCCGGGTCGACGTAAAGCACCTCGCCGCTGCCAGTGATACGGCCGGCGGCCGGAACGATGGCGGCCGCTGCTGGATCGGTGTTGAAACCGGCGCCCGGCACGCTGTCGAACGGCGCCGCATCGTTTTTGAGCGCCGCCTCGTACGTCGTTGGTCTGAGCTTAATCTCGGGCGTGTCGCCGACCAGCCGCAGTTTCGCGCGAGTCTCGGCGGTCAGCGGCGAGGTCGCGGCCACGACCCGGACGCCCATCTGCAGCGGCAGAGTCCAGCCCGCTGCGTCGTAAGGTCGCTCCGGCGGGCCGCCCGGATACTGTCGTAGATCCGGATAACGCTGCACGTCGAGGACCTCGCGCGCCAGAGCGGCGAATTCCTGGTCGGTCGGAATCACCCACGTCCCGGCCAGAAACGTGTCCGTGCCGACGGTCGCAGGCGAGGTCAGCTCCGACACGCGAATACCGCCGAACGCCAGGCGCCGCAACAACTCGACCGCAGCGACCGGATCGCGCTGATCCTGCGGCACGAAGTAGGCGTAAGGCGCTTTGGTCTTGCCCAGCGCGATCTGATCGCGACCGGCTTGATAGCGATCGTAAAGCAGCGATTCCTTGTACTTCGACGCGTACTCGATCACTGCGAGCGACGCCGTTTCCATGTAGTCGACGGCGTCACGAAGCCGCCACCGCCCGGGCGGCCACGGACTCGAGTACAGGCTCTGCGGCCGCAAGTCGCGCATGTTCTGCGGAAAGTCGTCGACGGTGTAGTCGTGCGGTGTGGCGTACTGGAACAGCGCCGTCTCCGTCCAGAACGCCGCGATGTTCTTGAAGTTGGGGGCGTAGTCCACGTAGCCGGGATACCAGGCGTCGAACGCCGTACCCATGTGGGTCGAGCCGACCTGTCCGTGCTCCTCGAGTCCTTTCGCGATCGCCATCCCGATCATGTTGACTTCGCGCGACATCAGGAACGGCGCGTCCTCGCCAACCGGCTCGGAAAACGGTGGCAGCCAGATGCGGGTCGGAAACGGTCCGGACTGATGATGGACGTAGATGATCTGGGGTTCCCACTGGCGCCAGGCATGCTCCATCACCCGCGACTCGACCATGTTGAGCATGTAGGCATCGCGGTTGTTGTCGTGCCCGACGTATTCCTGATACAGGCGCGGCAGGCCGGACAACTCGAACGGCGTCCCGACATTCTTCATGTACCACTCGGCGACCATCTGCTGGCCGTCCGGATTAATGGTGGGCCACACCATCACGACGACGTTGTTGAGCATCGTCTTCATCGCCGGCGTGTGCGCGCGAGAGACGAGGTCGAATGCGAGTTGTGGGGTGTGCTGGGCGCCGGCGACTTCCGTCGAATGCAATCCGCCGTCGATGTGAACGAACGCCTTGCCGTCGTGGGCCAGCTTGCGAGCCTCGTCGTCGGTGAGCCCCTGTGGATGGGCGAGTCGTCGCGCAATCTCCCGGTAATGATCGATCCGCGACAGATTTTCAGGCGACGAGATGAGCGCGAAGTACATGGTCCGGCCCTGGCTGGTCTTTCCAGCCTCGACGATCTTCATGTACTTGGTGGCGGCGGCGAGTTTCTTGAAATATTCGATCGACTGGTCGTATGTCGCCAGCTTGTAGTCAGCCCCGGGACGGAAACCGAGAACCGATTCCGGCGTCGGGAGACCGGCGCTCGACAACGCGATTGGGGCGGCGAAAAGAAGAGCAAAAAGGACGGAACACAAAACTTTGCGCACGCGCGCAGTATACAGCCCGATGGCTCAGTGCTTGCGTGGACGCTTCTTGGATGCCGTCGGTGAGCGGCGGTCGCCCTCGGACAGCACGCCGAGGCGGGCAATCACGTCTTCGTGAAGCACTCGCATCTGTCGCAGTGTCGTGTTGTTGAGACCGCTCATTTCCTGACGCAGGCCGTCGTTGAGACCGTTCATATCCAGGCGCAGATTGTCGTTCAGTTCGGTCATCGCCTGGCGCACGTTGACGTCGAGTTCACTGATCTCACGACGAGTAGCCTCATTGAGCGCAGAAAACTCCGTGCGCACCTCCCCTCGGAGTTGCAGGACCTGCAATGTGAGGTCGTCGATGCGGCCCGGAAGTTCTGCGAGGCGAGTGACGCGTTCTTCCAAGGTATCTATCCGGGCTGATTCGACGACGCTACCATCGTCGAACGCATCGCGCAATCGTTTCCGTCAACGATGTCGTGGGAGTGGAATACCGCTCGAGATGACGAACATGCGCCCGGAGTGGAAGCCGTGAATGCCGCTCCAGGCCGACGTGATCAGGA
>DASXIR010000111.1:0-2343 GCA_036497895.1 Vicinamibacterales bacterium
ACCGCATAGAAGGTCGGCTTGCTGCGCCAAGCGGCATTCGTCGTCTTGTCCGTCGTCAGCGATTTCTTGAACGGCTGCTGAACCGCATAGAGGACGCGCGCCTCCTCGGGCGGCAGGTCGCCCGCGAAGTCGTGCAAAAAAGCCGCTTCGGACAACTGGCCCCAATCGTCGTTGAAGACGATGCCGGCGCTCGCCGGCGGCGTCGGATAGTTTTTCGCCAACGCCGTATAGTCCTCGCCGGCATCGGGCGCGCGCGCCGCGACGTAGACCAGGGCGGTGACCTTCGGGTCCACCCCCACTTCCGAAACGATCATTCCCGAGAACGAATGGCCGACCAGCACCGTCGGGCCCGGCTGCGCCGCGATCGCCCGCCGGGCGTAGTCCGACGCCTCGTGCAGCGAGGCGAGAGGGTGCTGCACGCTGGTGCAGTTCACGCCCTTTTGCTGGAGGCGGGCGATGACCTTCGACCAGCAGGATCCGTCTGCGAACAGCCCATGGACGAAGACCACATTTTTCGTCTTCGGCGACATCTGGGCGCTCGCGACCCGACTGAGCCACGGAAGGGCGGCGCCGGCGGCGACGGCCCCGATCAATGTGCGGCGATTCATCATCATTGTCTTCTGTTGAACGATGAGCGGTCCAGATCTTGCCGCGTCCGTCCACGACGGCGGTCCGCGACGCGTGAATTCCGAGTCATGAACGCCTGCACGGATTCCACCGGAAACCGCGCAGCCTTTCCCGGCACCACCCTCTGGCCGCTCACCGCCGCCGCGCGATCGTCATCACGACCGGGATTCCCAGTCACCCGCACGTTGGAACAGCGTGCTCCCGTCCGCCATCTTCCGGTCGCGAACCACGTAGTTCTTGCCATCCTGGCGATAGAACATCGCGTGCCCTGGCACTTCCTCTCCGTACTTCATTGCCATGGCGGAGCCGGTCTCGTTCATCTTCATCGTCCTGTGCCGTCCGTCCGGGGCGAGATGCAGGCCCTGATGATCCAGGATGACGTCCTCCATCTGGTTCGAGCCTTGCGGCGCTTGAGCGCGAACCATGGATGTAAGGGCCAATGTTGCGCCCGATGCCAGCAACACTCTTTTCGAGATCGACATGTCTTCGCTCCTTTGGTTGGCCGAAAATTTGAGCAAAACTCTCCATCCGCCGTGCTGTCCGGCGCCGGCTTACGCGTTGGCGCATCGGATCGGGCTGAACGTTGCCACCAAACGGCGCGGAAACAATTGACGGTTGTCAGTATGTCGCGTTTTTGTGGCGAGTTTGATCGTCGGAGACCACCCATCAGGCGGCGCTCTTGTGCCGTGTCGCCCGCTTGCCGCTTGTCACGCGCCCGAGCAGACGCATCAGCTCCTTGACCTGGATGCTCTCGAGCGAACGCACCGCATCCTTGATCTCGCGGCTCACGCTTTCGTCGGCGCGGCCTGCGACGAGCCGGTCGAACTTCTCGACGGAGTCCTCCCACGTAAACGGATGGGAAGCGAGGCCCGGATAGTCCTGAACCTCGTGCGCGATCACGCTGCCGTCCTGTAACCGCACGGTGATTCTGGCCGGCATTTTCGCAGGGTATAGCGCCGTGAATTCATGGTCCGGCCGCACCGAAACTTTTTTCAGGAGCTGCTGCACGTCGGCACGCGCGATGCGCTCGGGTGCGAACTGCGCCGGCATCACGTCGCCGTCGAGCATCGCGACGGCGAGCAGGTACGGCAAATTGTGATCGGCCTGTTCCTTGGTTCTGACGACCTTGTCGACGCCGTAGAGACCGCCGCCGGCGAAGTCGTACGCGATACGGATAACGTCCGCCTCGATGGAAACGACCTTGCTGGCGTCGATTTTTCGCTGCCGGACGAGCTCAACCATGCAATGAACCGCGGACTGGGTGTGGATCATCGCGTTGTACTTCTTGATCGTGCTCTCGAGGACGCCCTCATAACCTTGGCGCTCCCAGTCGATGCGCACTTGCATATGCAGCAGGTTGTCGATGCCGTTGGGGCCTTCGATGACTTGCAACGGTCCTTCTACGCCGCGGCGGGCGAGAAACAGCGTGTTCATCGCCGCGAGCGCCGATTGCGCCGACGCGAGGCCCTTCCATTGCGACAGCGGCTTTGCCCGCACGACCGCGAACGAGGCGTCGCTGACCGCCGCCATCGCGATGGCGTTTGCGATCTGCGGCTCGCTCATGCCGAGAAGCCGGCCGGCGGCGGCGTTGAGCGAAAAGGCGAGCTGCGTGGTGTGGTCGAAGCCGCGCGTCATGAAGTTGGCGTGATCGACGAAGCGCGACTGCACCGTATAGGCGAGCGCGACGGCCAGCATCAGGTCGCGCCCGCTGCCGCC
>DASXIR010000112.1:0-15082 GCA_036497895.1 Vicinamibacterales bacterium
TATCTCGCGTTCCGGTTTCAGTTCAGCTTCGGCGTCGGCGCGGTGGTCGCGACCATTCACGACCTGCTGATCACGATGGCGTTCCTGGCGTTCTTCCGCTACGACCTGTCGCTCAACGTCATCGCCGCGATTCTGACGATGACCGGCTATTCGACCAACGACACCATCGTCATCTTCGACCGCGTCCGCGAGAACATGCGCAGCATGCGGCGCGATTCGCTGAACGACATCATCAACGTCTCGGTCAACCAGACATTGAACCGGACGATCATCACCGCCGGCACGGCGCTGCTGACGGCGCTGGCGCTGTTCTTCTTCGGCGGCGAGGTGCTGCACGGCTTCGCCTTCACCATGGTCGTCGGCATCATCACCGGCACCTATTCGAGCATCTTCATCGCCGCGGCCACGGTCAGCTTCTGGCGCGGATCCGCGCCGACGCGGGCGGCCGCGCACGCGCCGGGCGGCGCGTTCGATCGACCGACCGCCGACGCGCCTCAGCAGCCGACCCGCCGTTCGAAACCGCAGCGGAAGGCGCGCGCTTCCTAACGTTTGGCCGCCACACTCCAAGCGGCGTTACTGGGCATCGTGCAGGGGCTCACCGAGTTCCTGCCGGTGTCGAGTTCTGCGCATCTGATACTCGCGCGCGCGTTCTTCGGGTTCGATGGCGACAAATTCGGGTTGGCCTTCGACGTCGCCTGTCATATCGGCACGTTGATCGCGGTGTTGATTTACTTCAGGAAAGATCTGATGCGCATGGTCGCGGCGCTGCCGCGGCTGACGGATTTGTCCGATCCGGACGCCAGGCTGATCTGGCTGATCGTCGTCGCGACCGTTCCGGCGGTGATTGCGGGCCTGTTGTTCAAGCACCAGATCGAAGATCACATGCGGACGCCGGCCGTCGCCGCCGGGACGCTGGCGATCGGCGGCATCCTGCTCGCGTTCGCCGAACGGCGCGGCAGCAAGACCCGGACTGAGAGTTCGCTGACCTTCGGCGAAGCGCTCCTGATTGGCTGCGCGCAGGCGATCGCCCTGGTGCCGGGTGTGTCCAGGTCGGGCGCCACGATCACCGTGGCGCTGCTGCTGGGACTGCGGCGCGGCGAGGCCGCGCGCTTCATCTTTCTGCTGGCGATCCCGGCGATTCTCGGCGCTGCCGCCAGCGAGGCGCCGAAGCTGCTGAAAGCCGGACTCGGCGACGAGGCGTCGTTGTTCGCGATCGGCGTGGTCAGTTCGGCGATCGTCGGTTACGCCGCGGTCAAATATTTCATCCGATATCTCGCGGACCACTCGCTCGACGTGTTCGCCTGGTATCGTCTCGCGCTCGCAGCGACTGTCGCCGTCTGGCTGATTCGCGGGTGATCACCCATGCAGTGGTTGCGCCGGAGCTTCATCACCGGCTTTTTCGTCGTGGTGCCGTTGTTCATCAGCGTCGCCGCGATCGTCTGGGTCTTCGGGGTCGTCGACGGCCTGACCACGCCGCTGTACGACCGGCTGCTGGGCCGGCGGATTCCGGGGCTTGGCACCGCGTCCACGGCAGTGGCGATTGTGCTGGTCGGCGCCTTCGCCCGCAACGTCATTGGACGGCGCGTCCTGGCGACGACGGAGCGGTGGCTGCTGAAGGTGCCGGGATTCCGGACGATTTACGCGCCGATCCGGCAGTTGATCGCGGCGTTCTCTCCGGACAACGAGTCCGGTTTCAAGCGTGTGGTGATGGTCGAAGACGCACGCCGCGGCTACGTGCTGGGATTCCTGACGCGCGAGTTCACGATCGAGCGCGCGACGGGTCCCCAGGTCCTGATGGCGGTCTACGTCCCGACTAATCACCTCTATCTGGGTGACATCGTGATTTGCGAGCGCGAGCGGGTGAGCTTTCCCGACATTTCCGTCGAGGACGGCATCAGTATTTTTCTCACCGGCGGCATGGCGCTGCCGGGTCGCCTGCGCTTATAATCCGACCTTTTGTGCGAGGTGCAATGAGTGTGACGGTTCAGAAACTCCTGGGACGGCTCGCTGTCCCGATGTTCGGCGTTCTCCTGTGCGCGGTTTTTCTGACCGCGTCACGGCCGCTGCTGGCGGCAGGCAGCCAGCCAGTCAGCCAGGCCGAGAGCGCGTCCGCGCATCAGGGCGGCGAAGCGAACCTGGTCTTGCCGGATCTGTCCACGGTCGATTTCCACGGCATCAACGGTCGCGTCCTGCTGATGAGCGGGCTGCTGATCTGCGCGCTGGGACTGCTGTTCGGTCTCATGACGTTCATGCAGCTGAAAAACGCGCCGGTGCACGGCTCGATGCTCGAAGTCTCGGAGCTGATTTACGAGACCTGCAAAACGTATTTGGTGACGCAGGGCAAGTTCATCCTGCTGCTCGAAGTGTTCATCGGCACGATCATGGTGCTGTACTTCGGGCTGCTCGAGCGCCTCGAACCGATCCGCGTTCTTATCATCCTGTTGTTCAGCCTGATTGGCATCGCCGGCAGTTACGGCGTGGCGTGGTTCGGCATCCGGGTCAACACGTTCGCGAACTCGCGCGCGGCGTTCGCCAGCCTGCGCGGCAAGCCGTTCCCGATTTACGCAATCCCGCTGCGCGCCGGCATGAGCATCGGCATGCTGCTGATCAGCGTCGAGCTGCTGCTGATGCTCAGCATCCTGCTGTTCATCCCGGGCTCGCTCGCCGGTCCCTGTTTCATCGGTTTCGCGATCGGTGAGTCGCTCGGCGCCGCGGCCCTGCGGATCGCCGGCGGCATCTTCACCAAAATCGCCGACATCGGCTCGGACCTGATGAAGATCGTCTTCAACATCAAGGAAGACGATGCGAGAAACCCGGGCGTGATCGCCGACTGCACCGGCGACAACGCCGGCGACTCGGTCGGACCCAGCGCCGACGGCTTCGAGACCTACGGCGTCACCGGCGTCGCGCTGATTTCGTTCATCCTGCTCGCGGTTCACGATCCCAAGGTGCAGGTCCAGCTGCTGGTGTGGATCTTCGTGATGCGCATCGCGATGATCATCGCGAGCGGCCTGTCCTACTTCATCAACGAGACGATGGCCCAGGGCCGCTATCAGAACGTCGACAAGATGAATTTCGAGGCGCCGCTCACCTCGCTGGTGTGGCTCACCTCGGTGATCTCGGTCGTGATCACCTACGCAGTGTCTTACTTCCTGGTCCCGGATCTCGGCGACGGTACGCTGTGGTGGAAGCTGTCGACCGTGATCACCTGCGGCACGCTCGCCGGCGCGATCATCCCGGAACTCGTGAAGGTGTTCACCTCGACGGAGTCGGGTCACGTGAAGGAAGTCGTGATTTCGTCGCGTGAAGGCGGCGCGTCGTTGAACATCCTGTCCGGCTTCGTCGCCGGCAACTTCAGCGCCTACTGGCTCGGGCTCAGCATCGTGTCGCTGATGGGCGCGGCTTATTACATCAGCCTGTTCGGCCTCGACGCGCTGATGCTGGCGCCTCAGATCTTCGCGTTCGGTCTGGTCGCGTTCGGGTTTCTGGGCATGGGCCCGGTGACGATCGCGGTGGACTCCTACGGTCCGGTCACCGACAACGCGCAGTCGGTGTTCGAACTGTCGGTGATCGAGACGCTGCCCGGCATCAAAGAGCAGCTGAAGCGCGATTTCGGCTTCGACGTGCATTTCGAGCGCGCCAAGGATCTGCTCGAGGAGAACGACGGCGCCGGCAACACCTTCAAGGCGACGGCGAAACCGGTGCTGATCGGCACCGCGGTGGTCGGTGCGACGACGATGATTTTCTCGATCATTTTCGTGCTGACGAATGGCCTCACGCAGAACATGGACAAGCTGTCGATTCTGCACGCGCCCTTCTTCCTGGGTCTCATCACCGGCGGCGCGGTGATCTACTGGTTTACCGGAGCATCGGCGCAGGCGGTCACGACTGGTGCCTACCGCGCGGTTGAGTTCATCAAGGCGAACATCAAGCTCGACGGCGTCGCCGAGAAGGCTTCTGTCGAAGATTCGAAGAAGGTCGTGGAAATCTGCACGAAGTACGCTCAGAAGGGGATGTTCAACATCTTCCTGACAGTGTTCTTCTCCACGCTGGCTTTTGCCTTCCTGGAGGAGTACTTCTTCATCGGCTACCTCATTTCGATCGCCCTGTTCGGCCTCTACCAGGCGATCTTCATGGCCAACGCTGGTGGCGCGTGGGATAACGCGAAGAAGATCGTCGAGGTGGAGTTGAAGATGAAGGGGACGCCGCTGCACGCGGCCACCGTCGTGGGCGACACGGTAGGCGACCCGTTCAAGGACACCTCGTCGGTGGCGATGAACCCGATCATCAAGTTCACGACGCTGTTCGGACTGCTCGCGGTCGAGTTGGCGGTGCGGCTCCGCGTCGATCAGGGCCCGATGCTCGGTCACGCGCTGGCACTGATCTTCTTCGCACTTTCCACCATTTTTGTCTGGCGGTCGTTCTACGGCATGAGGATCGGTTCCGGCGCCTGAGCCGGTGACGTACTTTTACATCCTCTATCTCTTCAGACGCCGGAAGCCGTGAGCCATTTCGCGGTTTCTGGTGTCTAACCTTCCGAGTTTCGTTGACTCTCAGTTTTTGGACTGACTATAATCGGCGCCTTCTACCGGGACCGATTTGAACTGCCTACGAGGAGGAGCGTCGTCACGCAACAGCGCGACGGCGTACTAGGAGCAACCCGTGCCACGTGACATGTTTGGCGACATCGTGGAGCCGTCGATCAAGGTGGGGAGCAAGAAGTGGTATACCGTCCCCGTCTCGATCATCGTGCATACCGCGATTATCGGTGCGGTGGTCATCATCCCGCTGATGGCGGCCGACGTGCTGCCGACCCCGCCGTCGATGATGGCGTTCGTCGCGGCACCACCGCCGCCGCCGCCGCCGCCCCCACCGCCACCACCACCACCCGCTGCCGCCGCGGCGCCCAAGCCGGTCGAAGTGGCGAATCCGAATGCGGCGCCGGTTGAAGCGCCGAAGGAAATCAAAGCGGAAACCGGGCTCGAGCAGAAGAGCGCTGTCGTCGGCGTTGAAGGCGGCGTCGTCGGCGGCGTGGCCGGCGGTATCGTCGGAGGCATCGCCGAAGCGCCACCGCCGCCACCACCACCACCGCCCCCGCCACCGGCCGCACCGGTTCGCGTCGGCGGCAACATCAAGCAGCCGACCAAGGTGAAGGACGTCAAGCCGGTGTATCCGGCGATCGCCCAGTCGGCTCGTGTCCAGGGCGTCGTCATCATCGAGGCGACGATCGGCCCGAGTGGTGCGGTGCAGGAAGCGAAAGTGCTGCGTTCGATTCCGCTGCTCGACGCCGCGGCGCTCGACGCAGTGAAGCAGTGGCAGTTCACGCCGACGACGCTGAACGGCGTGCCGGTGCCTGTGATCATGACCGTGACCGTCAACTTCACCTTGCAATAAACCAGATGCTCGACATTGTTCTTTAGTGTTCGTCGTACTCAAACATTCGAGCTCGTCTCGATGGAGGTTGGAACGTGGATCTAGTTACTATGTGGCAGTCGATGGGAGTCGTGGCCAAAGCCGTGGCCTTCGTGCTCTTCTTCATGTCGATGTGGTCGTTCGGCGTCGCGATCGAACGCATCTACACGTTTACCCAGGCGCGCAACCAGTCGAAGCTGTATGCGCCCCAGGTAGCCAAGCACTTGAAGGATGGCCGGCTGAAGGACGCGATCGCGCTGTCGTCGTCGAAGAACTACCGCTTCAGCCACCTCGCCAAGGTCGTGCTGGCCGGTCTCCAGGAATATCAGTTCCAGCAGGAGAGCGGCGGTACGCTCACCCGTGAAGACCTGATGGACACTGTGCGCCGTTCGATTCAGCGCGCCGCGGCGCTGACCGCGTCGGACCTGAAGAAGGGCATCTCGGCTCTGGCGACCATCGGTTCGACGGCCCCGTTCGTCGGACTGCTCGGCACGGTCGTCGGCGTCATCAACGCGTTCCAGGGCATCGGCGCCAGCGGCTCGGCTGGCATCGGCGCGGTGTCGGTCGGTATTTCGGAAGCGCTCGTCGAGACCGCGCTCGGTCTGGTCGTCGCGATTCCGGCGGTGTGGTTCTACAACTACCTGAGCGGCCGCATCGAGTACTTCAACGTCGAGATGGACAACTCGTCGTCGGAGCTCGTCGACTATTTCATCAAGAAAACGGCGTAAAGAAGACCGCGTAACAGCTGCGTTGAGACTGCAGATTTCCGGTTGACGATCCGGGTTCGAACCTGGGATCCAGCCTGAAATCTGCGGTCTGAAATCTGCAATTTCAGGAGACTTTTAGCCATGGCAATGGACCTCGGCGGCGCGAAGGGCGGAGTCAAATCCGACATCAACGTCACGCCCCTCTGCGACGTCATGCTGGTGTTGCTGATCATCATGATGATCATCGCGCCGATGCTGCAGCAGGGCGTCAGCGTGAAGCTGCCAATCGCCCAGAACACGGTCGACAAGCCCGAAGTTCAGGGCCAGACCGTGATCGCGATCGGGCGCGACAAGCAGATGTACCTGAACGCCAAGCAGATTCCCGAAGGCGAGCTCGGCCAGAAGGTGACCGAAATCCTCGAAAACCAGAAGGACAAGGTCGTCCTCATCAAGGCTGACGAGGAAGCGGAGTACAGCGCGGTCATGGCCGCACTCGACCAGCTGCACCAGGCCGGTATCGAGGATGTGGGTCTCATCACCGACCCGAAGAAGACCGAGGGGAGCAAGTAATGGCTCACGCACACCAGCACTACGGCGCCGACAAGGTCGTCACCGGCTCGGTTCCCCACGCCAGCTCGGACATGAACATCACGCCGCTCATCGACGTGCTGCTCGTGCTGATCGTCATCTTCATGGCGGCCTTGCCGCTCACGCAGAAGGGTCTCGACATCAACCTTCCGGCGGAGAGCAAGAAAACCACCGACGCGACTCCCGACGTCAGCCAGATCGTGCTCGACTACTCCGCCGCCAAGACGATCTCGGTCAACCACGAAGAGATCAAGATCAACGAGCTCGAGTCGCGGCTGCGCAACATCTACGATCAGCGCAAGGACAAGACGATGTTCATCATGGGTGCGGGCACGCTGCACTACAAGGACATCGTGGACGTCATCGACGCGGCCAAGGGCGCAGGCGTCGAGAAGGTCGGCATCGTGACGGAAGGCATGCGTAAGGCCGGCGGCGCGACCAACTAAGCGCGAGTCTCGATAACTCAGACACGGCAACGGCCGCTCCTGAAAAAGGGGCGGCCGTTTTTGTTTTGCGCTTACTCTGGCACCTCAGATTCCCGTTCCCGGAGTTGCTCTCCGCCCAACCCGGTTGCCAAAGCGCCGCATCGTCGCTGACTCGCCTCGTGTGCGGGCCGCGATGATGAACGGCACGCTCAGTCGGTCCGACCGCCCACACCATCGTGCGCGACTAGCGAAAGTTCGTCGCTCGGCGCGACGCCAATCACGCTCCGCTGACGCCGGCCTTTGCTTCTTCAGGATCTAACAGTGATGGGAGCCAGAGCGGTGCGCCACAAGAACATGTGCTCGACGCAGCCAAGGCCGGCGTCGAGAAAGTCGGACGATTCCCCAACCAATAAAAAAGCCCGCGGCGATTGCTCGCCGCGGGCCCGAACTTACCTTCCCTGGGTGCTACTGGAACGTGTAGCGGAAGCTGAGCATCATCACGTAGACGTCCGACGCGCCCGTTGTCGACAGGTTCGCCGACGTCTGACGCGGCGACGTGATCAGGTTGCCGTTGACCGTCTGCAGGTTGTAAGTGAGCCGGCCCGCCGAATCCTGAGTGGGGGAAGTCAGAATCTGGGTGTTGACCAGACGCGTGCCGACTCCCCAGTTGCTGTTCAGAAGGTTGCCGAAGTTCGTGATGTCGAGCCGAATCGAACCGGAGTTCTTCTTGCCGCCGATATTGCCAAAGACGTCCTGCGTCAGGCTCAGGTCGATGCGCTGAACCATCGGAAGGAACACCGCGCCGCGCTCCGCGTACTGGCCGCGATGCGAGCTGAGATAGCTGTCCGAGTTGATGACCTGCTCGAAAGCCGCAGCCTGATCGGCCGCGGAGAAGGTCTTCGCCGGCGCTGTCGCGGTGGCAGCGATCGTCAACGGCTTGAAGTTCATCTCCGACGTGTCGCGCGGAATGTAAATCAAATCGTTGCCCGACACTGTGTCCTTGTTGGCGTCGCCCGAGAAGACATAACTGGTGTTGCCGTTGGTGTGAGCGTCGTAGAACGCCGCGACCGTCGTCGCGCCCCAGCTGAAGTACCGCTTGGTGTAGCTGCCTTGGAAGAACACGCGCTTGCCAGGCGAGTTCTGCGAATAGGCCAGCGCCGGATTGTTCGGGTCGCTGACGATCGGGTTCGCCGATCCCCAGGAGCTTCCGGCAGTGGACGAGGGCTCGACCAAGCTCTTGGACACGCCGTAGTTGTATCCGCCTCTGAACGCAACGCCCTTGGTCATGGTCTTCGCAACCGACAGCGCGAAGTTCTGCGATCGGTTCTGGCTCTGGTTCATGATCACGTACGCCGCGGTGACGTCTTTGCCCGGCGAGTTATTGAGCTTGGAGACGCACGGCCCGTTTTCCGCGCCGAGCGTCGTCACGCATGCCTGATATGGGGTTCCGGGAACAGTCAGCCAGAGCGGCCGGTTGTCGACGCCGGTGTAGGCCGAGTTCGCTGCCGGAAGGTTCGCGTTGATGTAGACCGGGGCGTTGATGTCGCGGTTGTAGATGTAGTCAACCGTCGCGGTCATGCCCCAGCCGATCCGTCGGTCGAGACCGATGTTGGTGCGCCACGTCTGGGGGAAGCGGAAGCCCTGGTCGGTCACGTCCAACTCGTAGCTGGCGGCCGTGCCGCCGGTCGGCGCTGGCTTGTACTTGTCGGCGTTCGGATTGAACGGGAAGCTGGTGGTATTTCCCAGCGTATCGAGGAAGCCGTACAGGACGCCGGTGTTGCCGATCTGGTTCGAGATCCAGACGTACGGCGGCTTACCTGAGAACAGGCCCGAGCCGCCGCGAATCTGCGTGCTCTGGTCGCCCATCGCATCCCAGTTGAAGCCGGCGCGCGGCGAGTAGTACGGCTTCGCTTCCGGCAGCGCGCCGCTGTTGTACTTGATCGGCTGTCCATCCTGGCCACGGAACGTCAGCGTGTCGGCCACCGGGTTGTCGAACGCGGTGTTGCCAAATTTCGGCACATCGATGCGCAGACCGGCCGTGATCGTCAGGTTGCTTTGCGGCCGCCACTGGTCCTGGATATAGCCGCCGGCGTAGATGACGTCGAGCGGCTGCAGCGGCGGCGTCGTCTGGCCAGGCTGCAGCAGGTACTTGACCTGGAAGCGGCTGGGCGCGGCGGCGACGGTCCGGTTCGGGTTCGCGAGATAACCGTTCGCGTCGGCGTAGAAGTCCGCCAGCGTGTTATACGAGTACGCGCTCTGGATACCGAAATAGAACGAGTTGTCAGAGTGGAACTTCTCGAGGTTGCCGCCGAAGGTGATCGAGTGCTTGTCCGCGAACTTGGTGACGCTGTCCTGCAACTGAAACGTGTTGTAACGGAGCAGATTGAAAGGGGTGAACGGCTCGTTGCCGAACGACGTTATCGGGCTGCCGTTGCCGTCACCGATGACGACGAACGGGAACACCGGCGTCTGGCCCTGAGGACCGCGGCTCTCGTCCTGATGCGTGTAGCCGATCAGGAGGTTATTCGTCATGCTGTTGTGCAGCACGCTGTTCCACTCGCCGACGCCCGACTTCAGGTTTTCGAGAATCGCGTAGTTCGAGTTCGCGAAGCTCAGGAACGAGGTGGTGCCCGTCTGTCGCGAGGTGCCGAGCGACGAGGATCCGGATTGGCCGATCGGCGAGCTCGAATCGAGCTGGTTGTAGCGGAACGTGACCTTGTTGTTGTTGTTCACGTTGTAGTCGCCCTTCAACATCCACGGCTTGGCAGGCGTCAGCTTCTGGATGTTGTCGAACGGGCCGGTGTCGTAGTTGAACTTCGACGACAGGAAGGAGCTGAGCGCGCTCAGGTCCGAGGCGTTCACACGCGTGATGTTGCCGCCGACCGGCGCACCGCCAGGATTCGACTGGAACGTCGTCAGCGGACGAGAGTCTTCCTGTTTTTCGAAGGCGCCGAACGCGAACAGCTTGTTCTTGATGATCGGCCCGCCGGCGGTCACGCCGCCGACTGTGGTCTTGAACGTGCCCGGGTTGACCGTCTGTCCGGCTGCATCGGTGCCGACGAAGGAGTCGTTGCGGTAGCGGTAGTAGCCCGACGCGGTGATGTTGTTGGTGCCGCTTCGTGTCACGGTGTTGATACCGGCGCCCGTGAAGTTGCCCTGACGCACGTCGTACGGCGCGACGCTGACCTGGACCTGTTCGATCGCTTCGAGCGAGATTGGCGCGACACCTGTGCGGTCGCCGATTTCGCCCGTCGTCGTGCCCAGGCCGAACGAGTTGTTGAAGTAGGAACCGTCCACGGTGACGTTGTTGGCGCGGTTGTCCTGGCCGGCGAACGTGCCGCTGCCGCCGTACTGCGGGCTCACGCGGATCACGTCGGTGAGGCGGCCGGTAATGGTCGGAAGGCTCGCCAGATCTTCGCGTGGCACCGCCGTTGCCGGGCCGGTACGGGCCGAACTGAACACCGGGTCGCTCTGACCAACGACGGTAATCGTTTCCGAGACGTTGGCGAGCTTCAGCGTGAAGTCGAGGTCGGTGGCGACGCCGAGCGAAACGGTAATGCCGCTTTTCGCTTCAGGCGTAAAACCGGTCAGCGACGCTTCGACTTTGTACGGACCGCCGACGCGCATGCCCGGAATGACGAAGCGGCCGTCTCCGCGCGTGAACCCTTCGTAGGTCGTGCCCGACGGCTCATGCGTGGCCGTCACCGTGGCGCCGGGAACGATCTGTCCCTGCGGGTCCTTGACGATGCCGGTTATGGTGCCGGTGGTCACACCCTGGGCGTAAGCGCTGCCGAGTGGTGCAAGCAGGGCGCTTAACATCAATAAACAAAGTACCCTGGAAATCGTGCGGATCATGTGTGCTCCAAGAAATCGTGGAAAGGTCTCACCGGCAACGCAGCAGCGTCGCCGCTTGCGCGAAAGACTAGTCAAGTGACGTAACGACTTGGTGACGAAACGGGACTCGGTCTGTCGGCTGTCCGCGGGCGTGACGTTCTGCGCCAAAAGGACGCGATATGTTAACCCGGTCGAGCTAAATGTCCCGTACAAAAAAACGGCCGCCAGGGGTGCCTGGCGGCCGTCCGATCCAACCGCTCGGAGAGCGTCGAAAGCCTACGTTTGTGTTGCCTAGTTGCCGATTCCGGCAGCCTTTTGCTTGCGCAGTTCCTGGGCCCTGTCGCGGAGCTGGTCTGCCTGCTTGATGAGCGCCGCCTGCTTGGCCGGGTCCTTTTCGAGGAGCGCCTCCGAGCGGAGGAGCAGGTTCTTGTAGACCAGCGCTTCCATGTAGTCAGGCTTCAGCTGCAGGGCATGGTCGACCGCCTCGAGCCCCTTGGCGACCATGTCTCGCTTCTCGTTGTCCTTCAGCTTGAAGTCGCGGTAGGCCTCGTCCCAGTAGTAGGTAGAGATGGTGTAGAAGGCCTCGGGATTGTTCGGCTCCTTGGACGCGCGTTCCTCGAGCGCCTCGATGGTCTTGTCGAAGTGGCCCTGACGGTTGTAGTAGCCCGCGAGGGTCATATACACCGCCGGGTCGCTCGGTTTGGCCGCTTTCGCCGCCAGGAGCATTTTCTCGGCTTCGTCATAGGCGCCGGCGTCCTCGTAGATCTTGGCGAGCGCGAAGTAGTTCGCGGGCTCGCCCGGTTCCAGCTGGATCATTTTCTGGACGACCGGCTCCGCTTTCGCCGGATCGTTCAGCTTGTCCGCGCCGTAGGATGCCACCAGATACTCCAGGGAGAGCTTCCCCAGTTTCTTGTCGGCCGGGTCGCTCGAGGCCGACAGCTTCTCGGCCGCCTTTTGATAATTCGCGACCGCGCTGGTCATCAGCGCGTCGTTGGCTGCGTCGCCCTTCTTGCTTGGCTTGTAGAGGTTGTCCTGGCTGTTCGCCAGGAAGAAGTAGGCACTGTTCAGGTTAGGATCAGATTCAACTGTCTCAGCGTACAGTTCTGCCGCCTTCTTGTAGTCCTGCTGCTGATACGCCGCGTTCGCCGACTTGAACGCCTTTTTGGCCTTGATTTCGCCAACTTTCGCGCATCCAACCGACGACACGACTGACCCCAGGGCCAGCACCGTCACGAACGTCAACGATGCTCCCGACAAAGATCGCATTGAGCCCCCTTAAAACAGTGACAATAACCGTGGCCGAAGTGGCCCAGTGAATTTGGGCCAGTATAGTTAAGCAAAAAAACGTACGTCAAGAAGACAAAAGCTGACAACCATTTAGAAGGTTTAGACACCGTTTTTCATGATTCGCTTCGAGGATCTGCTCGAAAAAGTCCGGGCCTACAGTCCGGACGCCGACGTCGAAATGCTCAGGCGGGCGTACGTCTTTTCGGCCTTCGAGCACAAGGGTCAGGTGCGTCACTCCGGCGAACCCTACCTGATTCACCCGCTCGCCGTCGCCGATTTCCTCGCCGACATGCGGCTCGATGCCGTCGCCATCGCTGCCGGCCTTCTTCACGACGTCGTCGAGGACACGCTCACCACCATCGAACGCATTCGCGAGCTGTTCGGACCCGAAGTGGCGCACGTCGTCGAAGGTGTCACCAAGATCAGCGCCATCAGCTTCTCGTCGAGCGAGGAGCGGCAGGCCGAGACCTTCCGCAAGATGCTGCTGGCGATGGTCGACGACATCCGGGTCATCCTGGTGAAGCTCGCCGACCGCCTGCACAACATGCGGACGCTCAGTCACCTTCCCGACGACAAGCGCGTCAAGATTGCGCAGGAGACGCGCGACATCTACGCGCCGATCGCGAATCGTCTCGGCATGAGCAAGGTCAAGAACGAGCTCGAGGAACTGTCGTTCAAACACCTCGAGCCGGAGGCCTACGAGGCGCTCCGCATCAAGGTGGACGCGAAGCGCCGCGCCGCCGAGGGCCTGATCGAACAGCTGCGCCACACCGTCACCGCCAAGCTCGCCGAGTCGGAGGTGCCGATCGTCGAGATCGACGGTCGCATCAAGCGCCTGTGGAGCATCAGTCAGAAGCTGAAACGTCAGAAGATCGAGCTCGAGCAGGTCTACGACTTCATCGCGCTGCGGGTGGTGACCGACAGCGTGAAGGATTGCTACGCCGCGCTCGGCATCATCCACCAGACCTGGTCGCCGGTGCCGGGACGGATCAAGGACTTCATCGCGATGCCGCGTCCCAACGGCTACCAGTCGCTGCACACGTCGGTGATCAGCGAAAAGGGGATGCCGTTCGAGGTCCAGATCCGCACCATCGAAATGCACCGCATGGCGGAAGAGGGCGTCGCCGCGCACTGGAAATACAAGGAAGGACGCGCCGGCACACAGCGCGACGAGCGCTACTTCCAGTGGATGCGGCAGTTGCTGGACATCCAGAAGGAGGTGCGCGACCCGCAGGAGTTCATTCAGAACCTGAAAGTCGAGCTCTACCCCGAAGAGGTGTACACGTTCACGCCAAAGGGACTGGTCAAGGCGTTCCCGCGCGGCGCGACGCCGATCGACTTCGCCTATTCGATTCACACCGACGTCGGACATCAGACCGTCGGCGCCCGCGTCAACGGCAAGATGGTGCCGCTCCGGGCTCGTCTCAAGAACGGTGACATCGTCGAAATCATCACGCAGGCCGGCCACAAGCCGAGCCGCGACTGGCTGAATTTCGTCGTCACGTCGCACGCGCGTTATGAGATCAAGCACCTGATTCGTCTCGAGGAAAAGTCGCACGCGCGCGATCTCGGACGCAAGGTGTTCGACAAGGAGGCGCGTCGCTACGATCTCAATCCGCGCACGCTGGTCGAGGGCGACGATTTCAAGCGGGTGCTCGGCGAGCTCTCATTTACCAAGGCGGACGAGTTGTTCGCCGCGATCGGTTACGGCAAGCTCCAGCCGAAACAGATTCTCGGCAAGCTGGTGCCCGCTGACCAGATGCACGAGAAGCCGCCGCAGGGCGCGGTCGTCTCCGCGGTGCGCCGCGTGTTCGGCGCCGGCGAAGAGAAGATCAAGGTGCACGGCTTCGACGACCTGATGGTCTTCC
Organism: Vicinamibacterales bacterium; assembly: GCA_036497895.1. Lineage (GTDB taxonomy): Bacteria > Acidobacteriota > Vicinamibacteria > Vicinamibacterales > CAVVIG01 > CAVQFC01. The sequence continues at coordinate 14,122 of DASXIR010000112.1, forward strand.
GCGCCCGCTGCTGCAATCCGATTCGCGGTGAGAAGATCGTCGGCTACATCACCCGTGGCAAGGGCGTCTCCGTCCACTCGGCGACCTGTCCGAACGTGGTCAACCTGCTCTACGACCCCGAGCGTCGGATCGACGTCGAATGGGACAAGGGCGATGCGCTGTCACGCTACACGGTGAAGCTGACGATGGAGGTCGAGGACCGGCGGGGGCTGCTGGCGGCAGTCAGCGCGCGGATCGCCGACGTCAATTCGAACATCAAGAACATGGAAGCCCGCACCGACGACACCCAGCACGCGCGGATCGACGTCACGCTGGAGATCAGCGACATGAATCATCTCGAGAAGGTGATCAAGAGCTTGCGCGGCGTGGATGGCGTGATTGGGGTGGAGCGAGCGGGACGCGCGACCTAGAAAAGGAAGTTGCGGCCGCGATCAGTCGTAGCTGGCGATGGCGTCGATTTCGACGAGCGCGTCTTTGGGCAGACGCGCCACCTGCACCGTGACCCGGGCCGGGTACGGCTGCGAGAAGTACTGCCCGCACACCTCGTTGACCGCGGCGAAGTCGTTCATATCGGCGAGGAAGATCGTGGTGCGCACGACATTGGCGAACGACAGTCCAGCGGTGGTGAGCACTGCCTTGATGTTGTCGAGCGTCCGGCCCGCCTGGGCGGTGATATCGCCGCTCACGATCAGACCGCTGGCCGGATCGAGCGGCACCTGCCCCGACATGAACAGCAGCTGGCCGGCGCGAACCGCCTGAGAATACGGTCCAATCGCCTTGGGCGCGTCCGGACTCGAAACTATCTTGTTCACGAAGTCTGATTCACGAAATCTTAGGCGGCCTTGATGACTTTGTTGGACCGCAGGCAGCGCGTGCATACCCGAATCCGCTTGACCCCGCCGTTGATCATCGCTCGAACGGCCTGCAGGTTCGGCTCGAACCGCCGCGCGCTCACGTTGTT
>DASXIR010000113.1:0-10890 GCA_036497895.1 Vicinamibacterales bacterium
GCTGACTGCTGCGTACGCCGAGGTCGATCGCCAGTTCAACGCGTTCATGGCCAGCCGCCATGTCCCCGGCGCGGCCTGGGGCGTGGTCGTGAGCGGCGAGCTGGCACACACCGGCGTCAGCGGACTGCGCGATCTCGCATCGCGATCGCCGGTTGATGCCGACAGCGTCTTCCGGATCGCCTCGATGACCAAGAGCTTCACCGCGATTTCGATCCTGAAGCTTCGCGATGAGGGGAAGTTATCATTGGACGATCCAGCCGAGCGCTACGTGCCCGAGATGGCGGGGATGAAGTATCCCACCAGCGATGCGCCCAAAATCACGATTCGTCACCTGATGTCGCACTCGACCGGATTTCCGGAAGACAACCCGTGGGGCGATCAGCAGCTCGCCGACACTGAGGATCAGTTGTCGCAGATGCTCAAATCCGGCATTCCGTTCTCGAATGCCCCGGGCATCGCTTACGAGTACTCGAACCTCGGCTTCGCGATCCTCGGCCGGGTGGTCGCCAACGTATCGAAGACCCGCTATCCGGATTACGTATCGACGAACGTGCTGAACCCACTCGGCATGAGCTCAACGACGCTCGAGCCGTCGTCGGTTAGGGTGAACCGGCTGGTTCATGGATATCGATGGGAAGACGATCAGTGGAAGAACGAACCGCTGCTCTCGAACGGATCGTTCGGGTCGATGGGCGGCATGCTGACCTCGGTCCGCGATCTCAGCCGCTACGTCGCGATGTTTCTCTCGGCATGGCCGCCGCACGATGGCCCTGAGACCGCGCCGATCAGGCGATCGTCCCTGCGCGAGATGCAGCATTTGTGGTCGCCGGCGCTCTCATCCGTCGTGCGCGATCGCTCCACCGGCAACCTGCAGCTGACCTCCGGCGGCTACGGCTATGGCCTCCGCGTCGCGCAGAACTGTTCCTTCAAGACCATCGTGTCGCACACGGGCGGCCTGCCCGGATTCGGATCGGCCATGGTCTGGCTCCCTGATTACGGCGTCGGGATCGTCGCGTTCGGCAACCTCACCTACACCGGCTGGTACGGCGTGGTGACGACGGCGCTCGAGACACTGACGACGAAGGGCGGTCTGCATCCACGGATGCCGGCCGCATCGCCGGCCCTGGTCAGTGCGCGCGGGAAGGTGGCGACGCTCGTCGCCGGGTGGGACGACCGCCTCGCCGACAGTGTCGCCTCTCCGAATCTTTTCCTCGATGAGTCCAGGGACAGAAGGCACGCCGAGATCGACCGCCTGCGCGCGACGGTCGGCGCATGTACGCCGGGAAGCGGATTCGACACCGTCGAGAACGCGCTGCGCGGATCGTGGACGATGGCCTGCGAGCGAGGCAAGCTTGAAGTGGCGATCACACTGGCGCCGACGATGCCGCCGACCGTCCAGTTCATGTCCGTCCGACTCGCGCCGCCCGCGCCGTCGCGAACCGAGAGCTGCGCTCCGTAGGGCTCGGGACCAGGTCCGCCAAATCTTCAGTTCTGGTCGTCCAAATTGGGTGGCGCGGCGAAGACCAATCGGTCGAGCGCTCGGCGTGTCGTTCGCCTTGCACGCGTCGATTGTGATGGTTCTCGTCGTGTCGCTGCATCGCGCACTCCGCGATGAGATGACGATCTCGCCTCGATCTGAATCCAGCGCCCAGCTCGTATTTCTGGACACGCCCGGCCCAGGCGGTGGCGGTGGCGGAGGTGGTAATCGGATGCCCGAGCCGCCACGCAGAGCCGATCGTCCCGGCCACGATGCGACGACAGTTCCAGCGGTGCAACCGGCGCGCTCGTCGCCTCGCGCGCCAGAGCCGGATCCCCTGGGTGGCATCGTCGTGCCCCTGGCGACGCTGGCTTCCTCGGTCGATTCGCTCCCCGGTTCCATCGAAGCGCCGCCAGGTCCACCGACCGCCTCGCTCGGGCCAGGCAATGGTGGTGGCTCAGGAACCGATGCTGGATCGGGAGACGGCCCAGGCCGGGGATCGGGACTTGGCCCTGGTCAGGATCGTGGTACCGGTCGCGACGTCTACCAGCCAGGAAACGGCGTCACGATGCCGGTCGAATTGCAGAAGGGAAGACCCGAATACACCACCGACGCAATGCGCGCCCGCGTGCAGGGATCGATTCTGGTCTCGTGTATCGTCAGGACGGACGGCGTCTGCGGCGATATTCGAGTGCTGCGCTCGATGAATCCGCCGTTCGGGTTGGACGAACAGGCAATCAAGGCGGCCAGCGCCTGGCGGTTCCGGCCCGGTACTCGTCAGGGCGTTCCCGTCGCCGTGCGCGTCACGATGGAAATTGCGTTCGTACTGCGCTGAAGGAAAGCGAAGGCAGGGAACCGCTGAAACGCAGGGGACGGCCAGGGCCGTCCCCTCCGACTGTCGTGGTCGTTACTTCTTGACGTACTTGTTGAGCGCCTTCGGTCCGACTTCGGCACCGTAGATGTTGCCGAACTTGTCGACCGCCACGCCTTCAGCCGCGCTCGTCCCGCCGTACGGTGGCGTGTCCTTGTTGGTGCCGGTCATCGGATCGGGAATAAAGCCGAGGATTTTGCCGTCCGAGATCTTGCCCCAGCGGATGCCGCGCTTCCAGCCGTAGTGGTTGCGCGACACGGACTCGGATTCGGAGTCCGCGGAGTAGAGGATGTCGTCCTTGATGAAGATGCCGCTCGGACGGCTCCACTGGTGGAACTGCTCGATGAACTTGCCGTTCTGATCGAACACCTGGACGCGGTTGTTGTTGCGATCGCCAACGAAGAGACGTCCCTTCGAGTCGAATGCCAGCGCGTGCGGTTGATCGAACTCGCCGGGTTCGGTTCCGAGCTTGCCCCACTCCATGAGGAACTTGCCGGTCTTGTCGAACTTCAGGATGCGGTTGTTGCCGGCGCCGTGGCCTTCGGACACGAAGATGTCGCCGTTGGGCGCGACGATGACGTCGTTCGGCTGATAGAAGTATTCAGGAGAGGCGGCGCCGCCGGGTTTGCCGAGCGTCAACAGCACTTTGCCTTCGGGGCTGAACTTGTAGACCTGATTGCCGTGAGTCGCTCCGGGACGAGGGCCGACCGGTCCCGCCGCGCGGCCGCCGCCTTCAGCGCCACGGCCCGCGCCGCCTGCGCCACGCGCCGGCAACGGCGCATCGTCCTGACCGTCGGTCACCCAGACGTTGTCGTCCTTGTCCACGTAGATCCCGTGCGGAAAGATGAGCAGGCCGGCGCCGAAGCTCTTGACGAGCTTGCCGTCCTTGTCGAACTTCAGCACGCTCGCGGATTCGGACATCTTGCCGGCGGCGCGGTCGAGGCAGGAGTTGCCGCCGCAGCGCTCGCCGACCCAGATGGACGTGCCGTCCTTGTCGATGTCCACGGCGCTGGTCGAGCCCCAGGTACGCCCGTCGGGGAGCTTGAAGTAGTCCTTTACCGTTGTATAAGGATTCGGCGCGTCGTTGGTGGGCTGATTCGTGTCCTGCGCGAAGGCGAGGACCGGCGCCACCATCAAAAGTGTGATGAACGTCTGACGGGCATAACGCATGAGAGCTCCCTCCTAGGGGCGTCGGGCATTATACAAATATGTCCGGGCAACACGGTAAGATACGCCGCATGAGACGATTTTGGGTTGCCGGTGTCGGTGCCGTGGTGTTGATGGCGTCGATGGCCCGTCTGTCTGTCGGCGTGGCCGCGGACGACAGCGAACGGCTGCTGACGGTCGATCACTTCGTTCGCGTGCGTTCGACCGTCCCGGCCATTGCCGGACAGGAAGTGCCGATCTACGTACGCGAGAAAGTGCAGGCTGGAACGGCGCTGCGCGGCGCCGGCGCGGATCGCGTCGTCTTGTTCATCCACGGCGCCGGCACGCCGGCCGTAGTCTCGTTCGATGTGCCCGCGCAGGACTACAGCTGGATGGCGTACCTCGCGCGCGCCGGCTTCGACACGTTCGCGATGGACACCAGCGGCTACGGGCGATCGGTGCGCCCGGCTCCGATGAACGATCCGTGCAACCTCGCGCCGGATCGCCAGTCGATGTGGGTGCCGAGCCTGATTCCAGCACCATGCAAGCCGAGCTATCCGCACGCCATGACCACCATCGGCTCGGACTGGAACGACATCGGCGCCGTGGTCGACTACGTGCGCGCGCAGCGTCACGTCGACAAGGTGAGCCTGATCGCCTGGTCGCTCGGCGGGCCCCGGTCCGCCGGTTACGCCGGTCAGCATCCCGAGAAAATTCAGAAGCTCGTCCTGCTCGCACCGGCGTACAACCGGAATGCGCCAGCCGAGCCGCCGGCGCAGCCGGCGACCGGCGCCGCGATGAACACGCAGTCGCGATCCGAATTCCTCGCCAACTGGGACCGCCAGGTCGGTTGCCCGGGCCAGTACGACACGGTCGCCGCGGATTCGGTGTGGTCGGAAATGCTCGCCTCGGATCCGGTCGGCGCGACCTGGGGCACCGGCGTCCGCCGCGCGCCGCAGACGACGACCTGGGGCTGGAACCAGGCGATGGTCGCAAAGACGCAGATCCCGACGCTGATGGTGTCAGGACAGCACGACAAGCAGGTCCCGCCAGAGCGCGTCCGCGACCTCTTCACCGATCTGGCCGCGCCGCAGAAGGTGTTCGTCGATCTGGCGTGCTCGTCGCACAATGCGATGTGGGAGAAGAACCACCTCCTGCTGTTCCACGCCTCGCTCGAATGGCTGACGCAAGGTACCGTCAACGGCATGAAGGAAGGCACGCTCCGCCTGGGTTACTGATGGGATCCCGCCGATCGGCCACACGCATACTGCTAGGTGCCGCAGTGGTGCTGCTGGCGGCGGTGACTGTCCTGGCACAAGGCCGCCGCTTCGGCGGCTTCGATTTCGGCGGCCCCTCCGGCCGCAACTTCAAGCCGCTGCCCAACTCCGCCTACGACGGACGCTTCACCTTCGTCCGGGTCATCTACGAATGCGACGCCAGCGGCTACTGGTGGCGAGGCTTGCCCTCGTGGGCACACGGCTACCCACTGGCCGAAGGCAACCTCATGAAGATCATGAACGAGGTGAGCTACTTCGGCGCCAACGAATCGATCAATACGCTGACGCTGGACGACCCCGAGCTGTTCAAGTATCCAGTGGCGTACATCATCGAAGTCAGCTGGTGGCAGATGACCGATCGTCAGGCCGCGGCGCTGCGCGCCTACATCGACAAAGGCGGCTTCGTGATCGTTGACGACTTCAAGCAGGAAGGCGATTTCGGAAGCCCCGGGTGGGGACCGTTCGAGGCGAATATGAAGCGCGTCTACCCGAACGGGCGCTTTGTCCGGATGAGCGCGTCACATCCGATCTTCCACTCGTTCTTCGAGGTCGAGAGTCTCGAGACGATTCCTCAGGCCTACAACGCCGGGCGTCCGGTTTTTCTCGGACTGTACGAGGACAACGATCCGTCGAAGCGGCTGCAGATGATCGTCAACTACAACACCGACGTGTCGCAGTACTGGGAATGGTCGGGGCAGGGTCTGAGGCCGATCGACGATACCAACGAAGCCTACAAGCTTGGCGTCAACTATCTGTTCTACGGCATGACGCACTGACTCAGCGCGAGGCGGCCGTCGAACGCTACGGATGAATCGCTGTCGCCGCGGGCTTGGTCCGTGCCCCCGCGACATCCTGTCCGCGACACCAGCACGGTGCGATCGTTTCCGGATCGCCTTCCGCGAACAGCTCGTTGACCCGTTCGAACGCCTTCAGGAACGGACCGATCGCCAGCACCTGACTCTGATACGCCGCCAGCGCCCGGCTTTTCATCCGCGATTCGCCGGGTGTCAGCGTCAGCGACAGCCAGTGGATGTCAGCCGTCTGCAGCCGAAGGGGCGGCGTCAGTTTCTCGGCGGTTGCCGCTCCGATGCCGCCCGCCTCCGTCGGCCAGACTCCATAGTGAATCAGAAAGTGCATGACCTGCGGATGCAGGCCCGCCGCAGCCATCGCGGAGTGCACCAGCAGGTGAGTGGAACAGTGGTCGGGATGCTCGTCGCGGGCGCTCGGCACCAGCACCATCGTCGGCTTGAATTCGACGGCCACGCGTTCGAGCTCGCGCTCGGCGTCGTCGCCGCGATACGCGGCACCCCGGACGATCTGCTCCATCACCGGCGGACTGGCGCGTCTGGTGTACGGCGATTCGTAGGCGAGCGCCGCCGATCGGTAATCCGACACCAGCCGGCACAATCCGTCATCCGGAAACCCGAGGAAGGCGATCGCCTTCTTGCGCACGCCGATTACCGCCATTGCGGAGATTGTTTCGCGTTCGCGAAGGGCGCCGTAGCGCCGATAGTCGTCCGGCGTCGGTCGATCGGTGTTCGCCACGGCCTTCACGCCGTTGGCGAATGCGTCGCCGCTGGTGATCTGCAGAACGCGGACGCGGCCGCCAGTGGCCAGAACACGCGCGATCAATCCGGCGCCCGCCAGCGTGCCGTCGTCGGGATGCGGCGACACCACCAGCAACCGGGTGTGCGGCGGCACGACGAGCTCCGGCGTCGCCTGCGCCTGTCCCCTCGACGGGGTGGCCAGGAACAACGCGCAGATGAAGATGATGGCTGTGAAACGGGAATGAACCCGCACGAGCCGAATAGTACCCCGACGATCAGTTGGAGGTCAAACGAATCGGGACGCCATGTATCATCTGGGCATGCCCGATCGAATCCGCAGCGGGAAATCCGAGCTCGATCTCGACCCCGTACTCGGTTTTATGCGCATTTTATGGGGGGTCGAACACGCGCTGCAGAGCGCCTCGAAGCGGATGGAAGCCACCCACCGGATCACCGGACCCCAGCGCATGGTGCTGCGGGTGGTCGAGCAGTTTCCGAACCTGTCAGCCGGCGATCTCGCGCATGCGCTGCGGCTGCACCCGAGCACGGTGACCGGAATCCTGCAGCGTCTGGTGCACCGCGGGCTGCTGATCAGGGAGGTTGATCCCGATGATACGCGCCGCGTCCGCTTGAGAGTGACCGCGCCGGCGAAGCCCTTCATCCACCATTCCAAGGGCACCATCGAAGCCGCCGTTGCCCGGGCTCTGTCGGGCGCAAAGGAGCGCGACATTACCAAGACCGAACGGGTGCTCACGTCGGTCATCGCCGAACTGGCGGAAGCAGGACGATGAGACGGGCGGCCGCGGCGACGCTGTTTACAATCATCAGCATGGCCGCGATTGTTTCGGGGGCGCGGAATCAGCCGCCGCCGGTGCTGGTGGACACACCAGGGGTGAAGGTCTTGACCGGGTTGACGGTGCCGGAGTTCGAGGCCGAAATGAACACGATGGCGGCGGCGCTCGGCGTCTCGTGCGGGTCGTGTCACACGCGCGGCAACTTCGCGTCGGAGAGTAATCCGCGCAAGGCGGTCGCCCGTCGCATGCTCGAGATGACCAAGGGCCTCAACCAGCAATTCTTTCCCGACTACAAGCCGGCCGAAGGCGAATCGCGCATCGGTCGCGTCACCTGCTACACCTGCCATCAGGGCAACGAGCGACCGCGGACAGCCCCGCCACAATAGGCGCGGGACCGACTGGAAGGCGGGTCGTCGATTCCTAGCTCTGAGCGCGATCCCGCCGGACCGTGACCCGTCGCCCACGAAGCGTGGTCGCACGCAGCGCTGCGACGATCTCATCCGCCCGCGATTCGGGGACGTCGATCAAAGAAAAGCGATCGGCGATTTCGATCGCGCCCAGGTCGCGCGAATTGATGCCCGCTTCACCGGTAATCGCGCCGACGAGGTCGCCGGGACGGATACCGGCTTCGCGTCCGGCGCCGATGAACAGGCGCACGGCGTCGCCCCCGGCGCCACCGGCCCCACGACCGCCGGGAGCCTGGCCGGGTCGCGGCTCGCGCGGCCGCTGCGCGCCGGCTGCCCACACTTTGCCCGGCCGCTCGGGTCTGCGCCCCTCGTCTCGATTGCCTCGCTCGCCCCGCTCGCCGCGGTCCCCTCGATCCCGCGGTCCCTGCTGGAGCGACACCGCCGGGATGTCGCGTTCCGATTCTTCGCCGGCTTCCGCCTCGTGCAGCAGCTTCACCGCCGCCGCCGCGATGTTGACGATGTCGAATTCCTGCGACAGCGAGTCGACGACGACGCGGACATCGTCGAGGTTGCCGGCGAGGATGCGCTCGCGGATCGAGGCGCGGGTGACATCGAGCCGGCGCGCGCGCAGCTCGGCCACGGTCGGCACCGTTGCGACTTCAATCTTCTGCTTGGTCAGGCTCTCGATGGCTCGCAGCTGGCGATGCTCGCGCGGCTCGGCGAGGGTAATCGCCGTCCCCTCGCGTCCGGCCCGCCCGGTCCGTCCGATGCGGTGCACGTAGGCTTCGGCCGCGGCGGGCACGTCGTAGTTGAAGACGTGCGACAGATGCTCGATGTCGAGGCCGCGCGCGGCGACGTCGGTGGCGACGAGCAGATCGGCTTTGCCGGCGCGGAACTGCTGCATCACCCGATCGCGCGCGCGCTGTTCCATACCACCGTGCAGGGCTTGAGCGCGGCGTCCATGCGCGCTCAGGGTCTCGACCAGGGTCTCGACCTCGAGTCGGGTCCGGCAGAAGACGATTGCCGAGGTCGGATTCTCCATGTCCAGCACGCGATCGAGCGCCGCCGGCTTGTGCGCGCGCGGCACGATGTAGGCGACCTGGCGGACGCGCGGCAGCTTGCCCGCGGCGGTCTTCTCGCGCGCGATCATCACCTTGGCCGGATCCTTCAGGTGCCGCTGCGCAATCGAAAGAATGCGCGCCGGCATCGTCGCCGAGAACAGCGCGGTCTGGCGCGTCTTCGGCGTCGTTTCCAGAATCGCGTCGATGTCCTCCGCGAAGCCCATGTCCAGCATCTCGTCGGCTTCATCGAGCACCAGCATCTGCAGGTGTCCGAGCTTGAGTGTGCCGCGCTTCAAATGGTCGAGCGCGCGGCCCGGTGTGGCCACGACGATGCCGACGCCGCGCTGGAGGGTGGCGATTTGCTGGGAGATCGAGGCGCCCCCGTAGATCGGAACCACCTTCACCCCGACGCCCTTGGCGTACTTGTGGATCGCTTCAGCGACTTGCATGCAGAGCTCCCGCGTGGGCGCAAGCACGAGACAACCGGTGTGCTTCTTCCCATCCGGATCGCCGGCGAGACGTTGCAGCATCGGCAGCGCGAAGGCGGCGGTCTTGCCGGTGCCGGTGGCCGCCTGGGCCAGCAGGTCGCGCCCGGCAATGAGCAGCGGGATCGTTTCCCGCTGGACCGGTGTCGGCTCCTCGTAGCCGAGGGCACTGACGGCGGCCGCCAGGGTGTCAATCAGGCCGAGGGCACCGAAACCATCCGCAGAACTGGGGCTCATCAATCCATTATTCGTCATCGAGGTCTTTCGTGCACTCGCGATCGCGTATTCCGGGCCGCGCGTGAAGTATCGTTTTCCTGATCATGACGACGTTTGACATCGCCACGACGCACGCGACCCAGTGGTTGTCGCACGTGTCTGACCTCAACGCGCGCTACCGCGCCGGTCAGATCCGTACCTCCGTGCCGCCGGGACTGCATGAGGGAGACGCGACTCTCGACGAACTGGTCGCGCTGCATTTTCCCGCCTCCAAGGCGGCGTTGGACGCCGCCGCGAAGAGCCTGTTCTTTTCCCTGCCGGTCGCCTTCGATCCGTCGGAATCGGTCGGGCCCTACCTGGCCGTGACCGATCGCGATACCAACGGCGAGCCGTACCGGTTTCTCGACATGGGTGCGCTGATCGCGACGCAGGCGTTCGGCGAGAACGACCCCGCCGTCTTGCGCGCAATCCTCGAGGCCTTGCCGTTCGTCGCCTCGCGCTATGCGCATTCCGAGTATCAGACCGTGCTGTCGCTGCGGCTGAAGGCCGAACTGAATCGGATCGCGCCAGCCGGCACGCCGCGGCATTTTGTCGTCAACACCGGCGCCGAGGCGGTCGAGAACGCGATCAAGTCCGTGCTGATGAACCGCGTGATGACGACCGACGATCGCGAAGGCGGGTTCATCGTCTCGTTCGAAGGCGCGTTCCACGGCCGCACGCTCGGCGCGTTGGCGGTCACCCACCGTAAGCGCGCTCGTCTGGGTTTTCCGACCTTCGACTGGCCGCGCATCCCGTTTCCGGTCGAGGACGTCGGCTCGCCGAAGCTGACCGCGCGACGCGAAGAGAGTTGCCTCAAGCAGTTGTGGGACCTGCTGGTTTCGGGACGTCTGCCGCGGGCCGATAAAAGCCGGGACACCTACCGCCGCGAGCTGGACGCGGTGGACGAATTTCTGGTACAGCCACGCGGCGATGTCGACGCGTTCGTCAGGGCGCAGCGGGCGGCACTGACCGCCGATGTGATTCGCCGCTCGCGCCGGGTCGCGGCGGTCCTGGTGGAACCGATTCAGGGTGAAGGCGGTGTCCGCGTCGCCAGCACACGCTTCATGCGGCGGCTACGGCTGCTGACGAAGATTTACGACGTGCCGCTCATCTTCGACGAGGTCCAGACGGGGTGGGGCATGACCGGACGGATGTGGGCCCACGAGTTGTTCGATTTGCCGTGCCCGCCGGATCTCGTCACCTGGGCCAAAAAGGCACAGAACGGCGTGTTGTTCGTCAGCGAGGCGCTGGCGACATTTTTTCAGGAGGAGAAAAAGTTCAACACGACCTGGGAAGGTGACTCCGTCGGGATGGTTCGTCTGCTGTCGTTGATGGACAAGCTGGATCTCGAGCAGGTGCGCAAGACGGGCGAGCGGACGAAGGCGGGTCTCGCCGCCCTGGCGCGCGACTATCGCGAGATCGTCAGGAACGTGCGCGGCGCCGGCGTCATGCTCGGCTTCGATGTCGTCCGCGCCGACTTGTGCGACGCGGTGCTGGACCGTGCCTTCCGCCGCGGCCTGGTGTTGCTGGGCGCCGGCGAGCGGACCATCCGGTTCTATCCGCGGTTCGA
>DASXIR010000114.1:0-16629 GCA_036497895.1 Vicinamibacterales bacterium
TCCGACGCGAGATACTCGAGCGTCTTCTGCACGCCGCGCTTGTCCTGACAGAGCTGCAGGATGCCGCCGACGTGTTCGGCCGGCGTCAGGATCATCGCGGTGATCACCGGCTCCTCGATCACCTTGATCCGCCCTGCATCCGGCATCTTCGCCGGGCTGTCGATCTCCTGCACCACATCGTCGCTGGTGGTCACGCGGTACAGCACGCCTGGCGCGGTGGTGACCAGGTCCATGTTGAACTCGCGCTCGAGCCGCTCCTGGACGATTTCCATGTGCAGCAGGCCGAGGAAACCGCAGCGGAAACCGAAGCCGAGCGCCATCGAGGTCTCAGGCTCGTAGAAGAACGACGCGTCGTTCAGGCGCAGTTTTTCGAGCGCGTCGCGCAGCTCGGGATACTGGTGCCCCTCGACCGGATAGAACCCGGCGAACACCATCGGCTTGAGCGGCTTGAACCCCGGAAACGGTTCGAGCGCCTGCCGGCCGGATTCGGTGATGGTGTCGCCGATTTTGGCGTCGCTGATCTTTTTGATGTTCGCAACCAGGAACCCGACTTCGCCGACGCCGAGCTCGTCTGCCGGAATTGCCTTCGGCGTGAAGATTCCAACTTGCAGCGACTCGTAGTCCTGGCCTTCAGCCATCAGCCGGATCTTCATCCCGGGCCGGATCACGCCGTCGATCACGCGCAGGACGATCACCACGCCGCGGTAGGGATCGAACCAGGAATCGAAGATCAGCGCCTTCAGCGGCGCGTCCGGATCACCGGCCGGCGGCGGCAGCCGCGCCACGATCGCTTCCAGAATCTCGGGGACGCCGGTGCCGGCCTTGGCGCTGACCAGCAGCGCCGAATCGCCGTCGAGTCCGATGATGTCGGTGATCTGGCGCCGGGCTTCCTCGGGCTGGGCGCTCGGCAGATCGATCTTGTTGATGACAGGAATGATTTCGAGGTTGTTCTCGACCGCGAGGTAGGCGTTGGCGAGCGTCTGCGCTTCGACGCCCTGAGAGGCATCAACCAGCAGCAGCGCGCCCTCGCAGGCAGCCAGTGACCGCGTCACTTCGTACGAGAAATCGACGTGCCCAGGCGTATCGATCAGGTTCAGGACGTACTTCTGACCGTCCCTTCCCGTATAGTGCAGGCAGACCGGATGCGCCTTGATCGTGATGCCGCGTTCACGTTCGAGATCCATCGCGTCGAGGACCTGCGCTTCCATTTCGCGCGCCTGGAGCGCGCCGGTGACCTCGAGAAAACGGTCGGCCAGCGTCGACTTGCCGTGGTCGATGTGCGCGATGACCGAGAAGTTGCGGATGAAACGGGCGTCCATGAAGTGGGTGAGAGACTGATGATCGTAGCAGAGGACTCTTTCCGGATCCTCTTGACGGTTGACTTATTTAGGACTTAATATGACTATATGGCTCTTCGGGACCCGTTGACTGGCCTTCCACCTCGCTCGCCGGACGGTTCCGCGGATTCCGAGAATGCCTTGCAGGCCGAATTGTCGGCGATGCGCGATATCGCCCTGGTCTTGGCTGAACTGGACGAAGTGACCCGTGCCCGCGTGATCAAATGGGCGAGCGAACGATTCGGCCGATCGCCGGCCGTCCCCACGTCGCCGCAGGCGAACCCCGTCAACCGCGATCGCGCGGAAGTCGCGGCGCCCATCGACCCGGTTGACGCGCTCTCGGTCGACACCCTCGACGATCTGTTCGACGACGTCGCTCCGAAAGCGCCGCATCCCTTGTCGCTGACCGTCGACGATGCGATCGACGGCCCGGGCGAATCGGTTGCCGGAATGGTCCACGAGTTCGTCACCGAGTTTCAGGAGATCGTGCGGCAATGGAATGGCGCCTGCGACGAGGCCACGGCGCAGCCGGTTGCCGAGCCAGCGCCGGCGCCAGCCGCCGAGCCGCGTCTCTCGCTCGTGACCAAACGGCCTGGCGGTCAGCGGACATCCAGCGCCGTATAGCGCTGCGGATACTCCGGCCCGATGTATTCGGCACGAGGCCGAATCAGCCGGTTGTTGGCGTACTGCTCGAGCACGTGGGCGGTCCAGCCCGACACACGACTCACTGCGAAGATCGGCGTGAACAAGTCGGTGTCGATGCCGAGCGAGTGATACGTCGACGCTGAATAAAAGTCGACGTTGGCGTTCAGCTTCTTCTCGGCCTTGACCAGCGCTTCGATGCGCTGCGACATGTCAAACCAGATCGGCTGTCCGGCACGCTGACCGAGATCTCGCGACATCTGCCGCAGATGTGTCGCCCGCGGATCCTCGGTGTGATACACGCGGTGTCCGAAGCCGGGGATTTTTTCTTTCCGCGCGAGCTTGGCCCGCACCACTTCTTCGGCCTTTTCCGGCGATCCGCCCTCCCCGATTTCAAGCAGCAGCCGCATCACGTCCGCATTGGCGCCGCCGTGCAGCGGTCCCTTCAGCGTTCCAACCGCCGCGACGATGGTCGAGTGGATGTCGGTGAGGGTGGCGGCAGCCACGCGGGCGGCGAAGGTGGACGCATTCAGCTCGTGATCGGCGTGCAGAATCAGCGCGACGTCGAAGGCGTGCGTCGCCAGACCACTCGGACGCTCACCGGTCAGCATATAGAGGAAATTTGCCGCGTGTCCCAGAACCGGATCGGGCGCGATCGGACTCAGCCCCTTGCTCATCCGGCCGATCGCCGCCACCAGCGAGCTGATCTGCGAGGTAATCCGCACCGCCTTGCGATAGTTCGCCTGCGGTGAATTGTCGGACGCGTCGATGTCGTAGTGACCAAGCGCCGAAGTCAGCGTCCGCAGCAAATCCATACCATTGCCGGCCGGCAGTGACCTGGCGATCCGCAGGACACCTTCCGGTATCGGCCGCGCCGCCACCATCTGCGACTGCAGATCGCCCAGCTCCGCACGCGTCGGCAGTCGCCGGTGCCAGAGCAGATAGCACACCTCTTCAAACGTGGCGTGACCCGCCAGATCGTGGATGTCGTACCCGCAGTAGGCCAGCACGCCGCGATCACCATCGAGATAGCAGATGGCAGACGACGTGGCGACGGTATCTTCGAGTCCCGCTTTGGGTTTGTCTGGCGGCGTCATGGTTTTCGATGATAACTCACTGAATGAGGATGGTGCGAGGTGCTGGGTGCGAAGTGCGGGTGCTTGGTGCGAGGTGCTGAGTGCGAGGTGCGGGTGCTTGGTGCGAGGTGCTGAGTTCAAGGTGCGAGGTGCTCGGTGCGAGGTGCTTGCGCGGCGTGTCGTGGCCGCGCTTCGCGCCTGGCGCTGCGTCATCCGAAAGCGCGCTAGTGTATGCGCGCAGACGCTGACGCAATCGTGCCGGACGCGGCCGGCAGATCGGGCGGCGCCCCCTGCGGTCCGTACTCGGCGTAGCGCAGGAACATCTGCCCCCACGCGGTGGTCTCGCACCAGCGCTCGAAGACGCGGCGATCGACCAGCGGCCAGCGGTAGAAGTCGTGATACACGTCGCTCGCCAGGATGAAGCCGTTGACAAGGGGCGTGTGGAAGAACAGCTTCTGAAAGCGCTTCAGCGGTCCGAACCAGATCAGGTCGCCGCCGCCCATCCGCACCAGGTTCTTGCCGACGCGAAACTTCCAGTTCTCGCGCGCGGCATCCTCGTCACCGACGATCTCGATGTCCTTCGGATCGCCGACCCCGAGACCAGCCTCGTGCGCCAGGCGAATGTAGTCGAGCGACATCGGATCAAATCCCATCATCTTCGCCGACACGGCGTCGATCGCGACCTGATCGGCCGACGCCAGCATCACGTTCTTCACCACCGGGAACATCGTCCTCGGCCCCGGACCGTTGCCGGCGGTGGTGCCGTCCATGATCGCGAACAGCCCGGAGTGAATCTCTTTCTGGATCGCGAGCAGATCGACCAGCGTCTCGTGGATCCACGAGTGGGTGTAGTGACGCCGGGTGTTGAGCAGCCCGCCGAACGCGTTCTTCATCGCGCCGGTGGTCGTCGTGTAGATATGGCACTTGGTGGTCGGCAGGTGAACGATGTTCTTGCCGAAGAAGTAGTCCGGGATGTGGATGCCTTCCGGAAAAATCCGGTCGAGGACCCGCATCTTCGCCTTGGGCCGGTACTGCACCCAGGTCATGTCCTCGTCCTTGAAGTTGTAGAGAACCGGAATCTGGTACTTCTTGAAAATCGGGACGTAGTGGTTCAGATCCTCGCCCTTGAAGGCGTTGGTGACCACCGTCTTGTTCTGCACGCAGACCTGGTCGCCGAAGCCACGGCGTGCCAGCGCCTGGATGGTTCCCTCGAGTTGCCACGGCGTCGTGTTCGCGGCCGGAAACGGAAAGTGCCAGGAGATGTTGTCTTTGAGGATGGTCGTCTTGCCGGCCGCGAGCGCGGTGGACACGCCGGCCAGCTCCACCAGCCGGTCGATATCCTTCAGGATTGTTTCGGGCGTAACGCGGATAACCGCGACTTTGGACTTTGGCAACGTCTCTATTCAGCTATCAGAACTTCAGCTTCTAGCTTCTGACCTCCAACGAACCCTGTGCGACGACTTCGGACCCTGCGTACTGCTGCGTGATCGACAGCAGGCCGGTGTAGAGGAAGCCGACCTGGAAGAGGACCAGGAACGGAATCGTGGCGTAAATGCCGTTGGCAAGCGCGTAGAAGACGGTGGCAGTGAAGTAGAGGCCGAGCGCGAGCTCGACCAGCGGCTGGACGGCGACCGACTGGCGGTACTTCTTGCCCACCCACTCGTCGTTGTCGGCTTCGATGTGGTACTTCGGCGTGCGCGTGAACTCGCTCTGTTTGTTGAACAGCGCCTCGACCACGGCGCGCGTGTTGTTGACCGACAGGCCGATGCCGACCGACATCAGGAACGGCACGTACTTCAGCCGCGCGACCCAGTCGGTGTGCAGCTCGCGCTGGCAGACCATATAGAAATTGCAGAACGAGAACGTCGCGGCGAAGAACAGCGGTACGTCGATGAGGATCATCTCGTACCAGCCCATGTTGTAGCGGATCACCATCGACGGGAACATCAGGATGCTCAACACGCACATCAGGATGTAGTTGAAGTTGGCGGTGAGGTGAAAGAACGCCTCGGCCTTCACGCCGAACGGCAGATCCGACTGCAGGATGCGCGGCAGCAGCTTGCGGCAGGTCTGAATCGAGCCCTTGGCCCAGCGATGCTGCTGCGACTTGAAGGCGTTCATCTCGACCGGCACCTCGGCCGGTGCGATGACGCCCGGTACAAACACGAACCGCCAGCCGCGCAGTTGCGCGCGATAGCTGAGATCGAGATCCTCGGTCAGTGTGTCGTGCTGCCAGCCGCCGGCATCGTCGATCGCGATACGGCGCCAGACGCCAGCGGTGCCGTTGAAGTTGAAGAAGCGGTCACCGCGGTTGCGGCCGCCGTGTTCGAGGATGAAGTGACCGTCGAGCAGAATCGCCTGGATCTTGGTCAGGAGCGAGTAGTCCTGATTGATGTGTCCCCAGCGCGCCTGCACCATGCCGACCTTCGCGTCGCGGAAGTGCGGCATCAGCCGCATCAGGAAGTCGGAGGTCGGGATGAAGTCGGCGTCGAAAATCGCGACGAACTCGCCGCGGGCAACTTTCAGACCCGCCTCCAGCGCTCCGGCCTTGTAACCGGTGCGATCGGTGCGGTGGATGTACTTGATGTCAACGCCACTGGCCGCGAATCGCCGAACGGCCAGGTCGGCAATGCTGCGCGTTTCGTCGGTCGAGTCGTCCAGCACCTGGACCTCGAACAACTGGCGAGGGTAGTCGATAGCACAAACTGCCTCGATCAGGCGTTCCGCTACGTACATCTCGTTGTAGAGCGGCAACTGGATGGTCACGACCGGCAGCGGATCGAGCGGCGCACCCTGCGTCGGCTCTTTGTCCTTGTTCCTCATGTAGAGGTACACGAGGTAGTAGCGGTGCCAGCCGTAAATCGCCAGGATGATGAGGACGAAAAAATACGTCGCGAGGGTGAGGGTTTCAGCAGCAGTCATGGTTTAAAGACGGAGGAACCCCCATCAAGACAACAAGTTATATTACTGTTGGGTCTGAATGACGTCAATCAGACAACTCCAGGATCTTCTCGACCAGGTCGCCGCCGGCACGCTCGACACCGGGGCCGCGCGCGAGCAGCTGCTTGCGGCCTTCCGTGCCAGTCCCTACGAGGACCTTGGGTTTGCGCGGGTCGATCATCATCGAGCCATCCGTCAAGGCTTTCCCGAAGTCATCCTGGGCCTAGGCAAAACTCCTGCCCAGATCGCGGCGATCGCCCAGGAAATCGTCAAACGAGGTTCCAGCCTGCTGATTACCCGCGCCAGCGAGGCCGCATTTGCCGCCGTTCACGTGGTGGTGCCGGCGGCGGCGTATTACGCCGATGCAGGTGTCATCACTTTGCGTCAGCAGGATGTCGCTCCTGGACACGGCACAATTGCGATCGCCGCCGCGGGAACGTCGGACCTCGGAGTCGCCGAGGAGGCCGCGCGGACCGCCGAACTGATGGGAAACGAGATCGTCCGGATCTACGACGTCGGCGTCGCCGGCCTTCACCGCCTGCTCGGCGAACGCGAACGCCTGACTGCCGCGCGGGTCATCATCGTCGTGGCCGGGATGGAGGGTGCGCTGCCCAGCGTGATTGCAGGCCTGGTCAACGTGCCGATCATCGCGGTGCCGACCAGCATCGGTTACGGCGCCAGTTTTGGCGGGATTGCCGCGCTGCTCGGCATGCTGAATAGCTGCGCGTCAGGGGTCTCGGTCGTCAATATCGACAACGGCTTCGGGGCCGCGGCTACGGCTTCCCTGATAAATCATCTCTGAGAGGCGGTTCTCCGACATGGCTGATGTCACTTGTTCGACATTCGTCCACTCACCAACTTCGTCCACTCACCAACTTCGTCCATCGACCATAACCATCAGCCATTAGCCCTCAGCCATGACAAAGTTCTAGCGCGTGGAGGTACGCTAGAATAAAGGGTTCCCCATGCAACCAGGCGCCCTGCGAGCCCTCGAATTCGATCGCATCGTCGAGGCAGTTACGGCCTTTGCGCAGACCCCGATGGGGGCCGAGCGATTGGCGGAGCTGCAGCCGTCGACCGACCACCAGCGCGTCGCGCAGGCGCTCGCGGCGACCACCGAAACGGCACGGTTCGTGACCGCACACGGCGGCTTTTTCCTGCGCGCGTCGACGGATCTGCCACAGACGCTGGGAGCCCTCGCGGTGGAGGGACGCGCGCTCGAGGCGCTGCGTCTGCTTGCGCTCGTTGCCTTTCTCGACTCGGTAGATGAAGCGCGCGTCGCCATCCGACGGGCACCCGCCTCGTTTCCACTGCTCGAAGCCGCCAGCGCCGGCGCCGCATCGTTCAAGGGCGAGTCGGCGCAAACCCGCGACAAGATCGACCCGTCGGGCGATGTCAAAGATCACGCGAGTCCCGAGCTGCGCACCATCCGCGATCGGCTCCGCAAGCAGAAGACGCGTCTGCGCAGCACGCTCGAGTCGTACCTGCGCGGCAAGGAAACATCGAAGTACCTGCAGGATCAGGTCGTCACCGAGCGCAACGGCCGCTACGTCATCGTCGTGAAGGCCGAGCACCGCGACGGAATTCCGGGAATCGTGCACGGCACCTCGACCAGCGGCGCCAGCCTCTACCTCGAACCGCTCAGCACCGTCGAAATCAACAACGACATCGTCGCGCTCGACGAACAGGAAGCCGAGGAGGTGCGGCGGATTCTGCTGGCGCTGACCGACGCGTTCCGCGGACGTGCGACCGACATGGCGCGCACAATCGAGGCGGCGGTCGAACTCGACGTCCTGCAGGCGCGGGCACGGTTTTCCGAGTCGATTGACGGCATCGAGCCGGCGCTGTCGACGGATGGCGCGTTCGAACTGCAGGCCGCCCGGCATCCTTTGTTGAAGGCGCCGGTGCCGGTGACGATCAAGGTGATTCCCCCGGCGACGGCATTGCTCATCACCGGACCGAATACCGGCGGCAAGACGGTCGCGCTGAAAACAGCGGGGTTGCTCGCGTTGATGGCCCAGGCCGGTCTGCGCATTCCCGCCGCGCCGGGCTCGCGGCTTCCGGTGTTCCGGTCGCTTTTTGCCGACATCGGTGACGAGCAGTCGATCGAGGCCAGTCTCAGCACGTTCTCGGCTCACATCACCAATATCGCCTCGATGGACCGCGGCCTGGCGACGCCGGCGCTGGTGCTGCTCGACGAGGTCGGTTCCGGGACCGACCCCATCGAGGGTGGCGCGCTCGGTGTGGCCATCGTCGATCACTTCCGCCGCCGCGGCGCGACCCTGATTGCCACGAGCCACTACGATGCGCTGAAGACCTACGCGTCGACGACGCCGGGCGTGGCGAGCGCGGCGTTCGGCTTCGTGGCCGAGACGTTCGCGCCGACCTATCAGCTGCTCTATGGAAGTCCGGGACGAAGCCTCGCGCTCGAGATTGCCGGACGGCTGGGTCTGAATCCGGCGGTGGTCGCCGCCGCACGTGAGAACGTCAGCGCGCGCGACGCGCAGCTCGCCGAACACCTCGCGAAAATCGATCACGACGTCCGGGCGCTCGAACACGAGCAGCGGCTGGCGGCGCGCGAGCGCGAGACGCTGCACGCGGCCGAAGCAAAGATGCACCAGCGCGAGGACGCGCTGCGTCAGCGCGAAGAAACGTTCCGGCGCCGGCTGAACGAGGAACTCGAAAAGCAGGTCCGTCAGGCGCGCAAGGAAATCGACGACGTCATTGCGGAACTGAAAGCGAAGGCGGACGCCATCGCGCGCGGACCGCGCCTGGTGTCCACCGGCGACACCGGACGAGCACGCACCGACGCCCGCTCCGCTGTCGATACTGTCGCCGAGCGCATTTTATCAGGCGAGGCAGCTGTCGACGCCGCGAACCATCAACCATCGTCCCTCAGCCATCAGCCATCAGCCATCAGCTCTCAGCCGCCAGCCCTCAGCCATGAAATGGTCAGCGTGGGCGATCGAGTCATCGTCGGCGGACTCGGTCTCGAAGCGACGGTGACGTCGGTACACGACGGCACCGCGGATCTCGACGTGCGCGGCAAGCGCATGCGCGCGAGCGTTCGCGACCTGAAGATGATCGGCGGACAGCCGGCGGCGGCACGGATCAGCGTGAACGTCGAGCTGAAACCTCGGGAAGGCTCGGCCATCGACCTCAACGTCATCGGCTGCACCGTGGATGAAGCGATTTCGCGCGCCGAACGCTTCCTGGACGAGTCGCTGCTCGGGGATCAGCGCGTGGTGCGGTTCATCCACGGTTATGGCACCGGTCAGCTGAAGCGCGCGTTGGCCGGTTTTCTGCAGCAACATCCGCTGGTCGCACGATTCGCGACCGCGCCGCCGAATCAGGGCGGAGGCGGGGTGACGGTCGTGGAGCTCAAAGAATGAGCTTGTTTCCCCAGACGTTCATCGACGACCTTCGACTCCAGGCGAACATCGTCCAGGTGATCCAGGAGTACGTGCCGCTCAAACGCGCCGGCACGAGCTACAAGGGCCTGTGTCCGTTTCACTCGGAGAAGACGCCGTCCTTCAACGTCATTCCGGAAAAAGGTTTCTTCCACTGCTTCGGCTGCAATCGCGGCGGTGACGTGTTCAAGTTCATCGAGCTTCAGGAGAATCTCGGATTTCAGGACGCGGTCCGCCTGCTTGCGCAGAAATTCGGCGTCGCCATTCCGGAACAAGTAGACGGCAGTTCCGACGATGCACGACGCGATTCTGCGCTGCGCGAGGGGTTACTGAAGGCGCACGAAATCGCAGCGGCGTATTTCAAGGAACAGCTCCAGGCGCCGGTCGGCGCGCGGGCCCGGCAGCAACTGAACGACCGGCAGATTACCGCGCAGACGATCGAGCAGCTCGGTCTCGGTTACGCACCAAGTTCGCGCGATGGCCTCAAGGCGCGCCTGCTGAAGCAGGGATTCGCCGAGAGCGTGGCGCTGGCGAGCGGTCTCGTGAAGGCAGACGACAACACGGGCGAGATTTTCGATAAGTTCCGAAACCGGTTGATGGTGCCGATTTGCCGCGAGACCGGCTCGATCATCGCCTTCGGCGGTCGCCAGATGGACGCGGATCGTGGGCCGAAATATCTGAATTCTCCGAAAACGGCGATTTATGACAAGGGCCGCACGCTGTACGGACTGAACCTGACGAAATCACAGATCCAGAAGGCCGATTTCGCCGTCTTAGTGGAAGGGTATTTCGACTTCGCCCAGGTCTTCCAGGCCCAGGCGGCGCCCGCGGTGGCATCCTGCGGCACCGCTCTGACCACGGCACAGGCGCAGCTGCTCCGGCGCTTCACCTCCAAAGTCGTCCTGAGTTTCGACCCCGACGCGGCCGGCCAGGGCGCGGCGGTTCGCTCGTGCGAGCTCCTCGTCGCGGAGGGCTTCGACGTCAACGTCGTGGTGCTGGACAAAGGCGAAGATCCCGATACCTTCATCAGGAAGCTTGGCGGCGACCGGTATCGTGACCGGCTGCGTAAGTCCCAGCCATACCTCGAATACCTGCTCGATCAAGCGGCGAAAGGGCTGAACCTGGCCAGTGATCACGGCCGGAACCAGTTGCTGGCGAAGATGCTCCCGATTGCGGCCCGTATTCCGGACGCCGCCGGACGCGACCAGTTTGGCGACCGGATCTCTCATAAGGCCCGGATCACCGAAGATGTCGTCCGGGCGGAAATCCGTAAAGCGGCCGTGAACCGCCAGACGACGGTGACGACCCGGGAGTTGCCGTCGTTCGGACAGCTGAAAGACGCGGAAAAAGCACTGATCTGGGGTCTGATCAACAATACTAAGGTGGCGGTGCAGGCCCTGGCCGAGCTGGACGAGGACGATCTGCAGGCCCTGGCCGGACGGCATGTCCTGGAACTGGCGTCAAGTCTGCACGCAGAGCCATTGGATCGCTTACCCTCGACGCTTTTGCAGCGTCTAAGTACGGTGGACGCTCAGTTGGTGACGAGAATCGCCGCTGTCGAGAAATCGCCAGCTCCCCCCGCCGAATGCGTCCGCGCGCTCAAACGGCTCAGATGGGAACGTGAGCGTGCGGCAATCAAACGCGAAATCGACCGCCTGCAGGAACTCGGCGCCAAAGAATACGGACACGAGATCGACACCCTCTCTCGGCGACTGCTGGCTGTGGCCGTGCAACTCGACCGGGATCTGACGAGAACGAGAGACGAATAAATATGGCAGCGGAAAAAAAGACGACGGCAACGCATCGAGGACCGGACACACCGGGGGCGCCGCACCTTTCCATCGAGGAAAAGTACGACGAGGTCAAGCAGCTCATTAACATCGGCAAGGAGAAGGGCTACCTCCTCTACGACGAAGTCAACGAGATGCTGCCGGCGGACATCACCTCGTCCGACGAGCTCGACGACCTGTTCAACACCTTCGGCAGTCACGGCATCGAAGTCATCGACTCCGATCAGAAGTACCTGCGCGACGATGTCAAGCCGATCGATCGAACGGCGGAAGGCGCGGAGGAACTCGAGCTCGATCTGACGCCGGGCGCGCTCGACAAGACCAACGATCCGGTCCGGATGTACCTGCGCGAGATGGGCACAGTGCCGCTGCTGACCCGCGAAGGCGAAGTCGAGATCGCGCGGCGCATCGAGCGCGGCAAGCTCGCCGTCATCAAGTCGATTTCCCGGACCCCGCTGGTCGCCAAGAAGGTCATCGAGCTCGGCGACCATCTGCATACCGGCGAGCGCACCATCCGCGAGCTGGTCATCTTCAACGACGAAGAGATCACCGACGAACGGATCCAGGAGCGCTCCAAGCAGGTCCAGCGCCAGATCGACAACGTCCGCAAGGCCCGGGCGGTCTACGAGAAGCTCGAAGAGAAGCTCGGCGAAACGCCGAAGGGGGCGACCACCCGCGACAAGCGCAAGTATCGCAAGGCCAAGTGGGCGGCGATGCGCGCGCAGATCGACGTCTCCAACTACATCCGCAAGATCGAGTTCACCGAAGCGGTCAAGCGCCGTCTGATCGAAGCGATGAAGGACGCGGTCGAGAGCGTCAAGTCGGTCCAGCGCGAAGTCGACGGCTTCGAGCGCGTGCTCAATCCGAAGAACCGCAAGACCAAGCTCAAGGACGACGACAAGAAGAACTTCCTGCGTCAGGTCAAGGATCTGAAGGTCAAGATCAAAACGCTGACCGACGGCCTCGAGCAGTCGCCCGACGAACTGAAGCAGACGCTGGACGTGATTCTGCGCGGCGAGTACCAGGCCGAACAGGCCAAGAAGGAACTGGTCGAAGCCAACCTTCGACTGGTGGTCTCGATCGCGAAGAAGTACACCAACCGCGGCCTGCAGTTCCTCGACCTGATTCAGGAAGGCAACATCGGCCTGATGAAGGCGGTCGACAAGTTCGAGTATCGCCGCGGCTACAAGTTTTCGACCTACGCCACCTGGTGGATCCGTCAGGCCATCACCCGCGCCATCGCCGACCAGGCCCGGACCATCCGCATCCCGGTCCACATGATCGAGACGATCAACAAGCTGATTCGCACCTCCCGTGCGCTGGTGCAGGAGCTCGGCCGGGAACCGACCTCCGAGGAAATCGCCAAGCGGATGGACATTCCGGTCTCGAAGGTCCGCAAGGTCCTGAAAATCGCACAGGAGCCCATTTCTCTCGAAACGCCGATCGGCGAAGAGGAAGATTCGCATCTTGGCGACTTCATCGAGGATCGTCAGGTGGTGTCACCGGCCGAGGCGGTGATCAACCTGAACCTCAAGGAGCAGACCGAGTCGGTGCTCAAGACGCTGACACCGCGCGAAGAAAAGGTCATCAAGATGCGCTTCGGCGTCGGCGATGGCAGCGAGCACACGCTCGAAGAAGTCGGCCAGAGCTTCGCGGTCACCCGCGAGCGCATCCGTCAGATCGAAGCCAAGGCGCTGCGCAAGCTGCGGCACCCGTCGCGCAGCCGGAAACTTCGTGCGTTTCTCGAAGGAAGGACGTCGTAGAATTGTCCGGGCCCATAGCTCAACGGTTAGAGCCGCCGGCTCATAACCGGCCTGTTCCAGGTTCGAATCCTGGTGGGCCCACCATTCGACTCGCGACACGACGCGAGCGACAACCGATCTAGACTTCAGGCTCCGCTTTGCAGCGGGGCCTTTTTTTTGCCCAGAGGAACATGAACGCCGACCTGGAACGACTCATCGCCCTGCAAGCGCTCGACTCCACCGCCGACGCGGCCCGAAAAAAGCTCGCGGCCGAACCCGAGCACGACAAAGCGCTCGAAGCGCTGCTCGAGGCGGCGCGTCAGCGCCTCGCCGCGGCCAAGGAACAGGCCGCCACCAACACCGCGGCGCGGCGCGCCATCGAGAAGGATGTCGCCGTGCAGCAGGGACGCCTCTCCAAGTACCGAGAAACGGCGATGGCGGTAAAAACCAACGTCGAGTACCACGCGGTGCAGAAGGAAATCGCTTTCGCTCAGACGGAGATCAAAGCGCTCGAGGACAAGGAACTCGAGTTGATGGTCGCGGCCGACGAGCTGACCGCGGCGGTGAAGAAGGCGGAAGCCGACCTGGCGTCGCAGCAGAAAATCACCGAGGCCGATCGCAAAGCGACCACCGCTCAACACGGCGAGCTGCAGACCGCACTCGAGAAGATGGCGACCGAACGGGCGCGCCTGGTCGAAGGCATCGACAAGGCGGCGCTGCTCATCTTCGAGCAGGTGTCACGCAAACGCAATGGCGTCGCCGTCGCCGAGGCGCGCGACGGCATCTGCACCATCTGTCATGTCCGCCTGCGGCCGCAGGTGTTCAACACCGTGCTGCGCAACGACTCGATCATTCAGTGCGACAGCTGCAACCGCATCCTGTTCTTCACTCCCGCTCCCCCCGCCGCGGCCACGCCCGGCGGCGACAGCGTCTCGCCGGCTTCATGATCGTCATCTACATCGATGGCGGCGCCCGTGGTAACCCCGGGCCCGCCGGATACGGCGTCCGCGTCGAACAGGAAGACGGAGCGCTGATCGAGGAGTTCGGCGACTCCATCGGCACCGCCACCAACAACGTCGCCGAGTATCGGGCGTTGATCGCCGGACTCGAGTGGGCGAAGCGCAACGATCAAGTGCAGGTGCTGGTGCGTTCGGATTCGCTGCTGCTGGTCCAGCAGATGCGCGGCATCTACAAAGTGAAGAACGCAGGCCTGCAGCCGCTTCATGCAAGGGCCCGGCTGCTGGCGCACGCTATCGGCCGCGTCGCCTACGAGCACGTCGGCCGCGCCAAAAACGCCCACGCCGATCGGCTGGCCAATTCAGCGATGGACGCCGCCGGCAAAGCCTAGAGCCGACCTGGACCGATCGCCGCAGCCATGCGTCCCGCGGCCTTTCCGTCGCGGCGGTACGAGCACAACCACTGCGGATGGCTCGCCGAGCACAGTTCGGCGACGGTGATTTGCGCCAACGGCACTCCGGCCGCTTCCAGTTGATCGCGTGCCGCTCCCCAGCCGTCGAAATATTCGTGCCCGGCGCGAGGCGCGCCGAGGCCAGGCAGCGGCGGATTCTGGACTGACGGCTGAGGCGTCGAGGCGAACCAGCGATCGATCTGTGCGGGCGCGAATCCATGGCTCACGAAGGCCGCTCGCACGTCCTCCCCCACTTCGTAGCAACACCATGAGATAGCGGGGCCAATCGCGGCAACAAGATCTTCGGGCCGGCTCGCGAACCCGGTCGCCATCGCCGCCACCGCCGCCTCTGGGACGCGCGCGGCAAGGCCGCGCCAGCCGGCGTGAGCGGCAGCAATCACGCCGGTGCGGCGATCGGCGAGCAGCAGCGGTACACAGTCTGCGGTTTGAATCGCAATCGCCCGCGCCGGCGCGTCCGACACGATGATGTCGGCGTCGATCGGGCAATCAGGATCAAAACCGTCGCCGGACCTGAGCCGAAGCACCGCGGCGCCGTGCACCTGACGAACGCGGACGAGATCGCGTGGTTCGACGCCAAGAGCTGCCGCCACCTCGGCCCATCCCTCGCCACCCGACCCTGCAGCAGTGGATCCGAGCGTCCACGGACGCGTCGTAAAGACATGGCCGGCGAGCGGCTGGAGCGCACGACAGACCAGCGCTGGTCGGCCGGCCGCTTGCACCCACGCGAAGCCATCGTTAGGCTTGGGAAACATTCAGGTCCTTCGTCTGATTCAATCCGCTCGAACAACGATGTCAAACATCATCGGCCTCGGCCTGGACGCCACCGACATCCCGCGCATTGCCGCGACGCTCGAACGCTACGGCGAGCGCTTCATGCATCGCATTTTCACCGAGCGCGAGGTGGCGTACTGCACCAGGCGGCGTGTGCCGGCAATCAATTTCGCCGGGCGTTTCGCCGCCAAGGAAGCCGCGATGAAGGCGCTGGGCACGGGCCGCTCGCACGGCGTGCTGTGGCGCGACATCGAAGTGGTTCGAGGCGGCGGACCACCGCAACTGCAGTTGCACGGCGGCGCGGCCAGACGCTTTGCCTCGATCGGCGGCCGTTCGTCGCTGCTTACCATCACACATTCCGACGATCTCGCATTGGCGCAGGTCCTGATCCTCGGCGACTGACGTCAACTCGCGTTGTCGTTTTCGCCGGCACCCTCGTCTACCCGCTCCCGTGCCCACCTCGCCTACGCCCATCGTCCGCCTTTGCAACCGGTTGCGGACGCACGCCTGGCGGCAATCATCGGCACTCCGCTTGAAGTGTCACTCGCTGAGGAGTGCCACCGTGACGATCAAGATTACGCCAAACGACAAGGGAAACCCGCCGGGCAAACTCGCGGACGCCGAGCTGCACTTCGGCGAGGGTCCGCTCGAAGGGCTGAAGCTGATTGGCTTTTCCATCTGGGAGCGGCGCGGCGGCAACGGCCGAAACGTGACCTTCCCGGCGCGCCAGTACGCCGTCAATGGCGAGAGACGGAGTTTCGCGCTGCTGCGGCCGGTGGTCGATGCGACGGCGCAGAGCAAACTGCGGGAGCTGATTCTCGAGGCATTTCAGGAGTACGAAGAGCGGGCGGCGATCGCGTCTTAACGCATCGACGTGGTCGCTGTAGTCGTGGTCGCTGTAGTGTCCGGCTTCAGCCGGACTCGTGACTATTGGATGACCGGCAGGAGCTTGACGTTTTCCTGCGCACGCTTGGGCGGCAAGGTCCATTCCTCTTTGAGTCCCTTCGCGAACTCCGACTCGAAGAACGGACGCTTCATGCCGCCGTCGATGATGTCCCAGGGCAGCGCCGCGTCGCGGCTGCGGTCGCGGAAGATGTAGAAGTCACCGTCGATGCCGGCTTCGGCCACTGCGGCACGCCAGTTCTGGCCGTTGCGTTCGGCAGCCACAATCGCCGGTGCAACGCGACGGTCGCCAAGCGACAGCAGCGCCTGGAAATAGGAATGACGCTCAGACTTGATGTTGAAAAACACGTTGTCGATGTCCGCGGTCAGGGTGCGCAACCGCTTGATCTTGCGGTCGATCATCGCCGGGTCTTCCATCGGCAGCCACTGATAAGCGGTACCGGGCTTCGGAATCAGCGGGTTCACACTGCCGATAATCCGGCCGACCTGACCGCGTCCGCGCGCGTACTTCATCATGCGGTCCCGGATCTGAAGGGTGAGGTCCCGAATCGCGACCAGGTCCTCGTCGGTCTCCGTAGGAAGGCCGATC